>JAFYDK010000096.1 GCA_017544805.1 Bacteroidales bacterium
CAATTTTCAATTTTCAATTTTCAATTTTTCTAATTACCTTTGCCCTGAACCCTCTAACAAATTTTATTATGAAAAGACTCATTTTATTCATTGCTTTTACATTGACAATCAGCACGATGGTAAAATCGCAGACGATGCAGTCGGCGCGTGAGGCGGTCAACAGTATGACTATTGGTTGGAACCTCGGAAACACTCTCGACGCGATGGGCAAGCGCGACAAAAAATGCGTTACAACTCAGGATTGGGAAACGAGTTGGGGCGAGCCCGTTACGACGCGGGAGCTGATTGCGACATTCAGAAAACGCGGTTTCAACGTGATAAGAATCCCTGTGACGTGGTGGCCGCATTTGGACGAAAACAATCAAATCGACAAGGCGTGGTTTGACCGTGTGAATCAGGTAGTTGACTATGTGATTGACGAAGGGATGTATTGCATTGTCAATGTTCATCACGACACCGGCACGCACGGTTGGCTCAATTCCAACCCCGAAAAATATCCCGAAATCAGCGTCCGTTTCAAAGAACTTTGGCGGCAGATTGCGGAACGTTTCAAGAATTACGGCGACAAGTTGCTCTTTGAAGGTTTCAACGAAATGCTTGACAGCAAAGGCACTTGGGACCATACCGAAGTCGCAAATTACACTGCGATCAATCTTCTTGCGCAGGATTTTGTGGACGTCGTAAGGGCGTCGGGCGGCAACAACGAATTTAGAAACCTTATTATCACCTCTTACAGCGCAAACGGCGGCGAAATCACCTTGAACAAATTCCGTCTGCCCGGCGATGTTCACAAAGGACACCTCATCGGCGAAGTGCATTTTTACGACCCGCAGGATTTCTGTTTCCCCGAAAAAACTCCGACTGTCTATACCGAAGAGTATCAGCAAGTTTCAAGGTCGATAATCAAGCGTGTGGCGGATTATTTCGATAAAATTGACATTCCCGTAATCATTGGCGAGATAGCGGCTTTTGACAAAAACAATACGCCGGAGCGTGTCAAATTTTCCGAACTTGTCGCCTCAGAATCCCAAAAACGCGGAATCGTTTTGATTTGGTGGATGGGACTTCTCGACCGTCAAAAATGCAAATGGTCAGAGCCGGAAGTCGTTGACGCACTGTTCAATGGTTTAAAAAAAGGAAAAAAATAGGGCTTGTTTTTTCATCCCTGTCTTTGCCATATAAAACATTTTACTATTTTAGCGTTGATTCTAAAAACCTTTTAAAAACCATTTGAACGCTATGAAAAAACTGTTTTTTACCCTCATCGTCGTTGTTTTGTCTGTCATCAGTGCGAGTGCGCAGAAAATATATCTTGAAAAAGTGATTATTAACAAGGATAATTGCACCATTACAAGGAAGTCCGACGGAAAAACGTTCAAACTTTACGGTGATGTTGAAATTGTCAATGATTACAGTTCCGCCGACTTTTGCGTTAAATTGGTCGATTCTTATTGTTTCGCAGATGTTTGCATCCAAATGGTCAACTATTCCAACACCAGATGTTGTGATTTCAAAAAGTAAACTCGTTTGGAGATGTTAAAATAAAAATCGTTGATGCTTATTCTTTTGCCGACATTTGCGTAAAACTTGTAGATTCGTTTCCTGGCATTAGTCGTCCATAGTTAGAAGCAAACACTTAATGCGCACAACCACCCAAAACGGCGACCTCGACTGACATAAGTGTTTGAATACTAATATTCTAAATTGTTCAATTTCCCCAAAAAGGAACAATAAAGAATCCGAATCTAAGGTCTCTGCCCGAGTGGTTTTATTCCCTTCATTGTTCCTCAATGCAAATATACAAACGAATTTTGAATCAACAAATATAAAACGAAAATGTGGAAGATGCTATGTACACAGCGTCAGAATCACATACAAGCGATGAAAATTCACCAACGTTTTATAAAAATGTCAAATCCGTTTCCTTTATTCTGTTTTTTTCTTCTTAAATAATCCCTTGCAATATTCCCAACCGTCTGTTGACCACAGTGCGAGGAAAATGAGGACGGGCTGGAAAAACAACCTTATCAGACGGGCTTGGTTGGTGTCAAGTCCGAAAGCGTTGATGTCGTTGACATACTGATTGATATTACCGGGGAAAATCAGGATGTAGAACAATGCCAACAGCGCACCTACAATCTCTTTTTTCTTCCAAAGGAACAACATCCCCAAACCGAGGCAAATTTCCACCACGCCCGAAGCCAAAACCACAAAATCCGTGAATCCAGGACTAAACTGCAACCAAGTGGGCACTTGTGCAACGAACTCCTGACGTGCGTGTGTCAAGTGGCTATATCCTGCAAAAGTCATAAAAAGACCCAACAGAATTCTGAAAAATAGTTTTACGTATTTCATTTGATTATTGTTTTTTCTGATATTTTACAAACTGATATTTGATGCGCAATTCCTGCTGTTTTTCTGCGGGCAGCGAAGTGAAATAGGCTTTCCACCCCGGGCAAAAGTTGATGTGCCAACGCCAAAAACGTCCCACCAATGAAGTCGGCTTTTGGTCGTATTTCGAACGCAATTTGCAGTTTTCACATTGATATGCCATAGTTTTTTATTTTTTTAATGTGTTAATAATAGAGTCAAGTTCTTGTGCGAGCCGCTGATAATCTTCGAGTTGCAACGGACAAGCAGCAAGACGTCCGCCCATTCCCGGAGGAATCAATTCAAAGGCTTTTTCCTCCATCGCCTTACCGGTTTGGGTCAGACTTACAATATGTTGACGCTTGTCCTTGTCACCTTGTCGAAGACTGATGAGACCTAATTTTTCCATACGATGAATAAGCGGTGTTACGGTATTGGTCTCCAAAATCAGACGGTGGGCGATGTCGTTGACAGGCTGATTGTCCTTTTCCCAAAGCACCATCAAAACCAAATATTGCGGATACGTGATACCCAATTCCGTTAACATCGGCGTATAGGCCTGAGTTATCAGCCGCGACGCCGAATACAAACGGAAACAAATCTGATTATCAAGCTTCAGTTCTTCGTGCATAATTAAGCCAACATCGATTCAATATCTTTTTCAAAATCCTTCGGCTCAGTGGTGGGCGCATAACGTTTGATTGTTTCGCCGTCCTTGGAAATCAGGAACTTAGTGAAATTCCATTTGATATCGTTTTCCTTCTCCACACTTTTGCTGATGGTCTTGAAGAGAGTTTTGGCAGCCTTTGCTTTCAGACCTTTGTACTCTTCGGTTGGAGCTTGCGTTTTCAGATATTCAAAAATCGGGTCGGCATTTGCACCGTTGACGTCGATTTTCTTCATAATTTGGAATGTCACGCCGTAGTTCAATTGGCAGAAGCCTTCAATCTCGCTTTCGCTGCCCGGATCTTGCTCTGCAAACTGATTGCACGGAAAACCGATTACAACCAAACCTTTTTCCTTGAACTTTTTGTTCAAATCTTCCAATCCTGCAAACTGCGGAGTGAAACCACATTTGCTCGCCGTGTTGACAATCAACAACATCTTACCTTCAAACTCTTTGAAATCGAGTTCCTTACCTTTGCTCGTTAGAGCCTTGAAATCGTAAATTTTTGCCATAATTTTTATCCTTATTGATTTATATCGTTCACGACACAAAAGTAAAAATAAAAAATTATATCGCAAACGATTTAATTGATTTTTAAGATATTTTAACTAATATCGTGTGCGACATAAATTTAATTAAATCCGACGTAAGAAGTCTTCAATAGTGATTACTTCTTGAAAACTACCGCTGTACTCGTTTTGTTTGAGGTCGAATCTTCCGATGAGGCAACTTATTTTTTCACTTTTACAAATAATTCTCTCAGCATTTATAACATTATAATATCTCAAACAATCTAGCAAACCCCGTAAACAATAATCATAAAATCGATACCTAATTTTTGTTTTTTATTGAATTTTACTAATTTAGCCACTGATTTTATTAACTTAAACTTCTCAAAAAATGAAGCTAAACAACTTAAAAAATAAAGCAACGCTGATTATCAGTTTTATAACAGCAATCACAACTTTTGTAACATGCAACAATGCCAACAACAAATCTCAAACAATTCCCGTATCAAGCGATAATAATTATCCTGAACCGGGAAATAGTTACAACAAAAATCTGATTGACACTGTGGATTCCGGCACGTGGTTACAAGTTATAAAAGGCTGTCAACCCGGAATTTATAATTACAAAGTTTGGACTCCTCGCCTACCCGATGGCGACTTATATATAAAATGTTTTGAGGATTCGGAAAATATCCCGCTGTCTGCTAACCGAATCGCAATTGATTCGTATCAAAAAGTACAAAATCATAATCATTTTGGCTGTATCGGTGAACAAGAATTTACAATTCTTGAATCTCAAAACGGTGATTATTATGATGTTAGAGTAGAAGTTTGGTTGAAACCGAGTTCAAAGGGTCGTGACAAAAAAATCTGTGAACAAATTTATAAGATGTGCGGTTGGCAAAAATAATTGAAGTTAAACAAAAAAAAGATGAGGTATATATAAAAAAAAATTTCTGACGATTGATCACCATCAGAAATCAGAATTAATTTAACAATAAAAACAAAAAATCGTGACCAAGCTGGGGTTCGAACCCAGGACCCCATCCTTAAAAGGGATGTGCTCTACCAGCTGAGCTACTTAGTCGACCGAAATATTACGGATTAAAAAAAATCACTTTCAAATATCGTATCCTTGATTTCTTTTTGCGTTGCAAAGGTAAGGCGGTTTTTTGGTTCTGCAAAATTTTTCAACAACTTTTTTTCAATTATTTTCAAACTTTTTTTTAAGTACCTAAATTTAAATGCAATTTAGCAAATATTTTTTTGTAGAATTTGATGTTTCTAATGCAAAAAATGGCGGTTTAATGCCGATTTTTACTTTAGGAACATGTTTTTTCGATACAAAAAACGTCAGATGTTAGGCAACAATCAATAAAAAGATGTAAAAATGCGGTCTGAAAATACTGACTGAAACTTCAAAATATTACAAAAATCGAAAAATTTTCTCGTGATTCGGATTGCAATATAATAAAATATAAAACACAATTAAACCGAAAGAAAATTAAACGATAACGCTTATAGTTTATGATTATACAATTTAAATACAATTTTTTGACATATTCACGACAAACAAAATAGACAAATCAAAAAAAATAATCAGGAAAAGAGAATAATATTTCAATTATAATTAATTAGCTAACAATGATTTGCAACTAATTTTAAAAAATATTATTGTTTTATGCGCAAAATGTTATAATTTTGCAGTGTGAAATCATAGAAATAAAAATAGGAAAAATTTCTTTTAATTGTAAATAATTTTGCAAATTTGCAACGGGAAACAATTAAACAGAAATTTGCCCCAACAAATAGAAAACAACAAAAAACTAAATAAAATTTTTACTAAAAACAATACAATGAAAAAGCATAATTTTTTCGCAGGCCCATCAATTCTTCCAGATTATACTGTAGAAGAAACAGTAAAGGCTATCCAGGATTTTGACGGAACAGGCATCTCTTTGATGTGTATGTCACACAGAGACAAATCTTTTGATGCTGTAATGAACAAAACTGTAGAACTTTTCAAACAAGTTCTCGATATCCCTGCTGGATACTCCGTAATTTTCTTGGGCGGTGGTGCAAGCCTTCAGTTTGCAATGGTTCCGATGAACCTCTTGCGTACAAAAGCTTTTTATGTTAATACAGGCACATGGGCTCAGAAAGCTGCAAAAGAAGCTAAACTCTTCGGTGAAGTAGATGATACTACTGTTAGCAGCAAGGCTGACAACTACACATACATCCCTAAGGGTTTTAAAATTCCGACAGATTGCGATTACATGCACATCACTTCTAATAATACTATTTTCGGTACTGAAATTCTCAACGACTACGACTCTCCTATTCCTGTAGTTTGCGATGCAAGTTCTGATATTTTCAGCCGTCCGATTGATGTAAGCAAATACGGTATTATTTACGGTGGTGCGCAGAAAAACTTCTCTTGCGCCGGTGTTACTTTTGCTATTGTTAAAGATGATTTGCTCGGTAAGGTTGACCGCGCTATTCCTACAATGCTTAATTATCAGACACATATCGACAAAAACTCGATGTTCAATACACCTCCTGTAGTTCCAATTTTTGCAGGTATGAAAACTTTGGAATGGATTCTTCAGAACGGCGGCGTAAAAGAAATGGAAAAGAGAGCTATCAGAAAATCTACAAAGCTTTATGAAGAAATCGACCGCAACAAATTGTTCAGAGGTACAGTAAGAGAAGATTCACGTTCAAGAATGAGCGTATGTTTCGTAATGAACGATGAATACAAAGACCTCGAAGCAAAATTCTTGGATTTTGTAAAAGGCAGAGATATGGTAGGTTTGAAAGGTCACCGTTCAGTAGGCGGATTCCGCGCTTCTCTCTACAATGCACTTCCAGAAGAAAGCGTTGATGCATTGGTACAAGCTATGAAAGATTTCGAAAAAGAAAACTAATTTTGTTTAACCTGTTATAAACCAAGCTATTATAAAAATGGCAAAAAAAATTTTAGTAGCAACAGAAAAGCCTTTTGCAAAACAAGCAGTAGAAGGCATCAAAGATATCGTAGAAAAGTCAGGTAATACCTTTGCTCTTCTCGAAAACTATACCGACAAACAGCAACTTTTGGACGCTGTATCCGATGCTGATGCGTTGATTATCCGTTCAGACAAAGTTACAGCCGAAGTACTTGAGGCTGCCAAAAATTTGAAAATCGTAGTTCGCGCAGGTGCCGGTTACGATAATGTTGACCTTGACGCCGCAACAAAAAAAGGCGTTGTTGTAATGAATACTCCGGGTCAAAACTCAAATGCTGTTGCTGAATTGGTATTCGGTCTGTTGGTATTTACCGTAAGAAATTTCTACAACGGCAAATCAGGTTCTGAATTGAAAGGCAAAAAACTCGGTATACTTGCATTCGGACAAGTAGGCCGCAATGTAGCCCGCGTTGCCAAAGGTTTTGATATGGATGTTTATGCTTACGACGCATTTTGTCCAAAAGAAGCAATTGAAGCAGCAGGTGTAAAAGCTGTTGATTCTCAAGATGCTTTGTTTGAAAACTGCGACATCGTTTCGCTCCATATTCCGGCAACTGCCGAAACCAAACAATCTATCAATTACGCTCTTGTTAACAAGATGAAAAAAGGCGGTATCGTAATCAATACTGCCCGCAAAGAAGTTATCAACGAGCCTGAATTGATTAAATTGATGGAAGAACGTTCTGACTTGAAATATATCACCGATATCGCTCCTGATGCAAACGAAGAATTCAAAACTAAGTTTGAAGGAAGATATTTTGCTACACCTAAAAAAATGGGTGCGCAAACCGCAGAAGCGAACATCAATGCAGGTCTCGCCGCGGCGAACCAAATTGTTGACTTTTTCGCAACCGGCAACAAGAAATTCCAAGTCAACAAATAGGAAATTATTTCCAAAACATATCAAAAGGGAGGCCGGAAAAACCTCCCTTTTTTACTACTAATTTTCAATAAACCTGTATTTGTTAACATGTCAATTGTAAAACCATTCAGAGGTTTAAGACCAGATAAAAAACTCGCAGCAAAACTTTCTTGCCTGCCTTACGACGTGATGAACGCCAAAGAAGCTGCTGAAATGGCAAAAGGCAATGAGCAATCGTTCTTGCATATTACAAGAGCTGAAATTGATTTGGATATCAATATGGATCCGCACTCTCCTACTGTTTACAAAAAGGCAGTGGAAAATTTCAAGATGTTTCAGGACAAGGGCTGGCTCATAAAAGACGATGAACCCAAATTCTACATCTATGCTCAAACCATGAACGGCAGAACACAATACGGAATTACAGGTTGCGCATTTACCGATGATTATCAAAACGAAATAATCAAAAAACACGAGCTTACCAGACCCGATAAGGAAGACGACCGTATGGTACTCATCAACGAACTGAATGCCAACGCCGAACCCGTATTTTTCAGCTACAGGGCTGTACCTGAAATTGACGAAATTGTAAAAAATATAGTTGAAAACAACAGTCCCGAATACGATTTTGTATCTTCAGACGGATTCGGACATCAATTTTGGGTAATCAACGACCCGAAAACAAATCAGAACATCGAAAAACTTTTCTCAGAAAAAGTACCATATATGTATGTTGCTGACGGTCACCACCGTACAGCGGCAGCCGCAAGAGTTGGTCTGGAACGCAAAGCCAAAAATCCTAATCACAACGGCAACGAGGAATACAACTATTTTCTCGCTGTAATTTTCCCGGATAATCAATTGAAAATTATTGATTATAACCGAGTTATCAAGGATCTTAACGGCAATTCAGAAGACGAATTTTTGCAAAAACTCTCAACATCTTTTGATATTGAGAAAAAAGGTTCGGAAATCTACAAGCCGCAGGAGCTTCATGAAATGAGCCTTTATATCGGTGGCAATTGGTACAAGCTAAACGCCAAACAAGGCACTTACGACGACAACGACCCGATAGGTGTTTTGGATGTGACAATTCTTACAAAGCAAGTACTCGACCCCGTGTTGGATATCAAAGATTTGAGAACTTCCAAACGAATAGATTTTGTGGGCGGAATACGCGGACTTGAGGAATTGAAACGCCGAGTAGATTCGGGCGAAATGGTTTGCGCATTTGCGATGTATCCCGTAAGCATGGATCAATTGCTAAATATCGCTGATACGGGAAATATCATGCCACCGAAAACTACGTGGTTTGAACCCAAACTCAGAAGCGGTCTTGTGGTTCATACACTTGATTAAAAAATCATAAAAATACAAACCGTACGAAATAAAAAGACATTATAACAAGTTAATATAAAAAATCAATAAAAAACAAATTTATTTACTAAAATTACATCAGTTATGAAAAAGTATCTATTGATGACAGCCATTGCAACATTGATGGCAGCAGTATTTTGCGAACCAAGTTATGCTCAGAAAAAAACAAGAAAAGAACTCAAAGCAGAAGCGGCGGCGGCGGCGGATTCAATAGCAGCATTGGAAGCCTCTATTGAGGACGGAGCTGTAATGACTTTCAAATATACTGAACACAATTTCGGCAACAAGGAATCAGGTTCTGATGTTTCGTACGATTTTGAATTTGTAAACACCGGCAAATCTGATATCATTATTACCAATGTATCAACATCTTGCGGTTGTACAACTCCTGAATGGACCAAACAACCTGTTCCGTCTAAAAGCAGAGGAGTAATCAAAGTAAAATACGATTCTAACCGAATTGGCAATTTCAGCAAAACAATTACTGTATATTCAAATGCCAAAAATTCGCCTGTTGTGCTCTCTATCAAAGGAAATATTCAAGTGAAACAACAGCAATAATAAATAAAAATAAAAAAAGTTAAAAAAAGCGAAACAAAAAAATTATTATGCCTAAAATTTCCAAGACCGGTAAAGAAATGCCGGCCTCTCCGATAAGAAAGCTTGTTCCTTACGCAGAACAAGCTAAAAAAAACGGTGTAAAAGTTTATCACTTAAACATCGGACAACCTGATATCGAAACACCTCAAATAGGTCTTGATGTATTAAAAAAATACAACGGAAAAGTTGTAGAATACTGTCATTCAGCAGGTTTGGAAAGCTATCGCCGCGCTCTTTCCAAATATTACGATTCAATAGGAATCGACATCAACTATAATCAAATAATGGTAACTTTCGGAGGTAGCGAAGGATTGATTTATACTCTCATGAGCTGTTTCGACGAAGGCGACGAAATGATTGTTCCGGAACCGTTCTACACCAATTACAACAGTTTTGCATGTATGGCCGGTGTAAAAATTGTTCCGATAAAGTCAACATTTGAATCAGGATTTGCACTTCCGCCAATCTCGGAGTTTGAGAAAAAAATCACTCCAAAAACCAAAGGAATATTAATTTCAAATCCTAACAACCCGACCGGATATTTATATTCCATGCAAGAACTCCTTCAAATAAAGGAACTTGCATTGAAATATGACCTTTATGTAATTGCCGACGAAGTTTATCGTGATTTTTGTTACGATGGTACACGACATATTTCTGTAATGCAAATTGCCGGACTTGAAAATCACGCAATCCTCATCGACTCTACTTCAAAACGATATTCAGAATGCGGAATCCGTGTGGGATGGGTTGCAACAAAAAATCAGGACGTACTCGATACAATCATGAAATTTGCACAAGCACGTCTGAGCCCGCCTTATTTCGGACAACTTATTGGTATGGCGTCAATTGATACCGACCCCGAATATTTCAAAGAAGTAAGAGCCGAGTACGTAAAACGCAGAAACTGCCTCATCAACGGTCTCAACAAGATTCCGGGTGTACATTCTCCTATGCCGAAAGGTAGTTTTTACACCATGGCAAAACTTCCGATTGACGATTCAGAAATATTCTGCCGTTGGATGCTTGAAACATTCCGTTATGAAAATCAGACAGTAATGATGGCACCGGCAGCCGGATTTTATGCAACTCCGGGTTTGGGCAGAGACGAAGTTCGTTTAGCTTACGTCATCAATACCAACGACTTAAATGCCGCGTTGAGATGTCTTGAAGAAGGATTGAAAGAATATCCGGGCAACACTCTCAACAAGATTTAGCAAAAATCAATAAAAAAATCAAAAAGGCAGAATTTGCAATCCCAAAACATCAGGAAAAGCAAATTCCGCCTTATATTTTACAACAAACTTAGCAATCCGTCTGTTAATTATTGGAAATCTAATCAATTAATTTTGCATACAATCTTCGCAGTAAACTTTCTCCGTCTTGGATATATACAATAATTTTTTGCTTTCAGTTTCAAAAGTTACCGGGGAGAACAAATCCTTAAAAATATGAAGATAAAAAAATTTAATTACACAAAAGAAAACAAATTTTTCTTGCAACATCCTTGCAAGCCAAGAAACCGAACCTTGCCGTGCTAAAGACAATACTTAAAAATACAATTGATGTGTAATATTTAATGGAACGAAGAAGATGTCCCAAAAAGTTAAACTGTTAGGACAGCCCCTTCGTCCTCATCTTAACAATATTATAAAAATACAATATAATTTTGCTCTGAGAAACTAGCGTAAAAATCTAATTCTAAAAAAATTAGTTGCCAATCAATACATCGTACTGATTAAGCAGATAAATCGTACTGTAACTCAAGATGTTACAAATCAACGAAATAAAGAAAAATCTGAGATTAGACAATGTATATTCGCGATCGCGGAAAAATGCAATATCAAATCCCCACTCAAAAACTACTGCCAACGCAAACGCAACAAAAAACCATACTAAATATCCGAACATGCTGTTGCCTGCCGGAATAAACATAGCTAAAACAGTTGTAAACGCGTTACCTGACAACACCGCAAAAAAGATTCTTAATACATTCAATTTCTTTTTTGCCACCATAATCAGAAATGTAATAAATTCTATCAATACCATGCCCGCAAAGACATAGAGTAAATTGAAACTTACTGGTAAAATATTTGTCATAATAAGATGTTTTTATTTTTCAGCACAAAGATAATTGCATTTTTCCAAATTTCTAATTCTCAGCTAATTTTTTTTCAGAAAAATATGTTAACTTTGCCACAAAGAATAATTTTGAGAGAGATGGAAGATAATTTTAAATTACAGTCAGAAATAATAACAGACGTACTAAGCAAACTACACAAAGAACAGGAAGGTTTAGTGATTGACAAACCGTCGAAAGCTCAAGCCAAATTGTTTACCGACGAATGTTTTAACCTATTGTTTCCTACTTCTTTACAAAAAAACAGATGTTATACACAAGACGAAGCACACATCTACAACCTCAACAATCTATTGATGATGATGCTTCTTCCGGTAAAAAAAGATCTTAACAAAACAATCGACGAAATCAGCATTGAATTTTTATCTAAATTACCGGAAATTTACCGGATGTTAATGAAAGACGCAAAAGCAATTTGCGATTTTGACCCCGCATCGGCAAGTATCGAAGAAGTGATAATAACTTATCCGGGATTTTTTGCTATCTGTACATACCGATTGGCGCACGCTCTCAAAGCAATAGGTGTGCCGATGGTTCCGCGCTTGATGACAGAATACGCTCATTCTATGACCGGTATTGATATCAATCCGGGAGCTGAAATTGGTGAAAACTTTTTCATCGACCACGGTACAGGTATCGTAATTGGCGAAACTTGCGTGATTGGCAACAATGTAAAAATATATCAGGGCGTAACACTCGGTGCTATTCAGGTGAAAAAAGAATTGGCATCTACAAAACGTCATCCCACGGTAGAGGAAAACGTGATAATTTATTCTAACGCTACAATTTTGGGCGGTTCTACAATTATCGGACGCGATTCCATAATCGGAGGTTCGGTTTGGTTAACTTCTTCAGTACCAGCCAACTCACTGGTTTATCACGACAACAAGATAAAAATAAAATCACAAGTAAAATATATAAAAGTAGCTTGCGGACTTATAAAACGCGGTACCAAATATTATCTTGCTCAACGCGCTGCCGAAAAAACTGAAGGCGGATTATGGGAATTTCCGGGCGGAAAAATCGAAGCCGACGAAACTCCTGAAAATGCTGTAGTTCGTGAACTTAAAGAAGAATTGAATATTGATGTAGAAATCACTCATAAATATGAGCCGTATATTTTCTCTAACGAAAATTACAACATCAAATTTTATCCGTTTGAAGTAACAATTTCCGATAACGAACCGGTGTTGACGGAACATCAAGACGGCGGATGGTACGCATGTTGCGAAATTCCTTATTTGAAACTTGCTCCCGGCGACAGAAAAATTTACGAAAATATTTTCAGTTGCTCAAAATAAGCATTTGAAAAGAAAAAAAGAAAATTTATGCAAAAATCTTTGGAATAATATTCAGAAAAGATTATCTTTGCGATGTTTTTAGATTTTATTTTTCAAATGCCCATAAAAAGTTTGGGAAATAGAATTTTATTTTTTTTTACACAAATAAAACGTGAACAATAAAGCGGAGACGTTGCGAAAACGATCTCCGCTTCTTGTTAATATTCAGAGTTTTATTTTTTCAGAAACTATTTCACCTCGTATTTGAAACTGTAAATACTGTCGTTCTGAGATTTAATAGTTCCGGGAAATTCGTGACGAGTTCCCAAATCCACAACTGTAACATTGAATTTTACAGGAGCAGTGCGCGAAATATCATGCGAATGATAACGCACAACACGAATTGTATAAACGCCTTTGGTAGCTTTGCTCCAATAAGCATTTTCCTGAGGATTGTTCACATGTTTCTGAGCTTTAGGATCATACTTTCCTCTGTAATCGGTATAAGTAACATTGGCATCAAGGTCGAAAACGCCATTACCACCGCGACAACTTGTATTCCTTTTATCAGCCGAAAGTGTATTTCCACACGGATCTACAACTTGAAGATCTAAGTCTGCATGACAATACCACTGAATATTTATTTTCAATTCTCCGGTTTTACCTCTCAAATCGTTGATATTGTCTTGACCTTTTTTCTTCAACGGAACTTCAAGCAAAGGTTCTGACACTTTGCGATTTACAACCGCATTGTTGTATCCTTCTTTGGAAGCCTCAAGATTTACATTACTGTTTTTCGGAATCGAAATTGTAACAACACCGTTGTTGTCAGCTGTATAATTTTTACCATTGTGTTTTACCACCGCACCCGGCAACGGCTTTTTGGTATCGGCGTCAATTACTTTTATAGTCTTGGTTTCAACATCTTTTTTCAACGGAATTTCAATAATATCACCAACCTCATCAACCGTAGTTTTCAGAGTTTCAGTAATATAGCCGGCTTTGGATGCTTCAAGATTTATATCTTCGACGGCATTTATTTTTATTTTGATTTGACCTTTGCTATCAGTAGTGTAATCCTTACCGTTGAATTTTACTTTTGCACCCGCAATCGGATTACGAGTTTCGGCATCAATTACTTTTACAACCTTATCGTAACTGATTTTGCTGAGCGGAATTGTAATCACGTCAGTAGAAATATTAGAAACCTTGTCACTGAAATTTCCGCTAACATAACCTTTTTTGGAAGCCGTAACAGAAATATCGTTGCACAAATCAAACTGCGCAGCTACCAATCCTTGATTATCAGTTGTTAAAACCTGATCATAAAATTTTACCTCTGCATTTTCCAACGGCAATTTGGTTTCTGCATCAATCACCTTTATTGTTTTATCAGCAAAACTGCCATTCATTTTTAAAACCTTGTAATCATTTTCAGGATAATTTTTGAACTTATCGCCGAAATATACTGACTGACAACCACTTTCTGAATTTACAAAAGCAGAATCTACAGAACCGCCAAAAAGTACATACCAAAGCGGTTGACTGATACCTTCGATATCAAATTTAGCAGAATTATCTGTCGTAAGTTGCAAATCTACAGGACTTTTTGCGCCGAAAGTAGAGATGTCGGGATAATGAAATCCGCAATTTTGCTGAGCTGCGGGCTGTCCCGTACTATCCAAAAGTTGTACATGAACCGATCTTTTTATCGGAATCAACAACAATAATGGTAATAAAAAAAGTAAAATCCACCACGGAAACTTTTTTTTGTCTTTTATTACCAAAACATATTCCTCAGTTTTTCCATCTGAAACAAATTGTGTCATATTAAAAAGATTTTTTGTTGTATAATTTATAAGTCACAAATATAGGTTATTTTTTTTATTTTACAACTTTTCAAAATCGTTATTATAATTTGAAAATAAAATTAGAATGATAATTATATAGACTTTTTCCTATAGGAAAAACTTTTATCGAAATTATCAAAAGTTTTTCCTATAAGAAAAAACTTTTGTAATTTTTACAGCAGCAAAAAACTTATTCAATATGGAGATAATAAAGTATCTTGATTATTTATCAAATGCTTTCATTATCAACAAAGTAGCACGTTATGATATTCATGGTAAAAAACTGTTTGAACTTAGCGATAAGTACTATTTTGAAGATTTGGGATTAAGAAACAAAATCATTGGCGGCAACCGTCGCGCCGACATCGAAAAAGTAATAGAAAACGCTGTTTATCTGCATCTTAAACTTCTGGGTTACACCGTAAATGTTGGACAATTTATGAAAACAGAAATTGATTTTGTTGCAGAAAAAAAAGAAAAAACGATTTATATCCAAGTCACATATATGCTTATGAATCAAGAAACTATCGACAGAGAATTTGGAAATCTCAAAATGATAAAAAATAATTTTCCAAAATATGTTGTTTCAATGGATACGATGTTAGGAAATATAAACGACGAGGGAATAATTCATATCAATTTATTAGATTTCCTAAATACAGAAGACATATAAAAAAAACGGTGGAACCTCTGAAAAGAAATTCCACCGCAAAAAAATAAATGTACTATGGTAAATGAAACTTTATAGAGACTTATTTGTCAAGTACACCCATTGTGTCAAGAGTACCCAAAGTTTTCTTTACTGCTGAAGCAGATGCATCGAGCAATGCTTTTTCGTCAGCTGTAAGGTTGAGTTCGATAACTTTTTCAACACCGTTTCTACCGAGAATAACCGGAACGCCGAGGTACATATCTTTGTAACCGTATTCGCCGTCGAGGTAAGCACATACCGGAACAACTTTTTTCTGATCTCTCATGATAGCTTCTACCATGTAAGCAGCAGAAGTACCGGGAGCGTACCATGCAGAAGTACCGAGAAGGTTAGTAAGTTCGCCACCACCTTTCTTTGTACGTTCAACAATAGCTTCCAATTTGTCTTTAGCAACCAAGTCAGTTACAGGAATACCACCAACTGTGGTGTAACGTGGCAATGGAACCATTGAATCACCGTGACCGCCGAGCAACAAAGCTTGGATATCCAAAGGAGTTACGCCGATTTCTTCTGCCAAAAATGCTTTGTAACGAGCTGTATCCAATGTACCGGCCATACCGAATACTTTAGAAGACAATGTTTTAGCAGTTTTGTATGCTACGTATGTCATAGCATCCAATGGGTTAGATACAATGATGATGATAGCGTTTGGAGAAGCTTCGATAGCTGATTTTGTAACGCTCTTAACGATACCGGCGTTAACACCGATAAGGTCTTCACGGCTCATACCCGGTTTTCTTGGAACACCTGATGTAATTACGATAACATCTGAACCAGCTGTTGCAGCGTAGTCATTAGTTACACCTTTTATTTGGTGATTGAAACCTGCCAAAGCAGAAGTCTGCCAAATATCCAATGCTTTACCTTCAGAGATACCAGGTTTGATATCAAGCAATACAACCTCGTTTGCGAGGTCTTTACGAGCGATAACGTCAGCGCAAGTTGCACCTACGTTGCCAGCACCAATTACTGTAATTTTACTCATTTTGGTTTTAAATTTTTATATTGTAAGAGAATTTCTTAATTTTTTCGTCTTGCAAATATATAAAACTATTAAATAAGTTGGCTTTATTTTTATATTAAATATTAAAAATATTTTTTTGTTGATATGCCGCTTTATTTGTAACTTTGCAAATTAAAAAATATACGTATTACCACGATGGCTCGATTACTTGCTATAGATTACGGCGGAAAAAGAACGGGATTGGCAGCTACCGATCCTTCTAAAATTATTGTATCACCGCTTCAGACTGTGGATACTACTAATCTGACTCCATTTCTGAAGGATTATCTCAATAACAATAAAGTAGAAAAAATAATCATCGGATTCCCTGTGAATCCTAATGGCGGCGAAAATCCGATTGTAGCTCAAATCAGACTTTTTGTTGCCAACTTACAAAAACTTTTTCCGGAAATTCCAATGGAATTTTACGACGAGCAATATACGTCAAAAGCAGCAGTATCTGCCATGATGGCAGGCGGTTTCAGTAAAAAATACAGACAAACCAAAGGAAATACTGACAAAATGGCTGCGGCATTTATTTTGCAAGGATGGATGCAAGAAAATGGTTATAACTAAAATTTGAAAATATTTCTAAATTAAATCATGATATTACCAATCTACGTTATAGGAAATTCGGTTTTGAGAAAAAAAGCCGAAGACGTTACTAAGGATTACCCTGATCTCAAAAAACTTATCGAAGATATGTTTGAGACAATGTATAAAACTGACGGTGTGGGACTTGCAGCTCCTCAAGTAGGTTTATCGTTACGACTTGTAGTTGTAGATGCGGGAGGAATGACCGACGACGAAAATGATGTTTTTACCAAATCTTTCAAACGCGCTTTCATCAATCCCGAAATCATTGAAACTTTCGGTGAAAACGTTTCTTACAACGAAGGCTGTCTTTCTATTCCGGGATTGTACGAAAATGTTGTACGTCCCGACGGTGTGAAAATAAAATATTACGACGAAAATTTTCAACTCAAGGAAGAAACTCTTACCGGAGCTTGTGCAAGAGTGGTTCAACACGAATTTGACCACCTTGAAGGCGTTCTATTTACTGATAAAGTTGGCGCACTGAAACGCAAACTTATAAAAAATAAACTTGCAAATATCGCTAAAGGAAAATTTCAACAGCGTTTCAAAGTAAAACTTGCTTAATTTGAAATTTTTCCCAAAGCAAAATTAATAACATGTTTAACACATAAAAACACATAATTATGAACTTTCAAAGATCTTCAAATCCTGCGTTTTCTGACGCAAGAATGCGCAATGCTGTCAACACCTTTATCGGTGAAGGCACAATGACTGTAAAAGGAACTTTAACAAAAGTTGCTTTACTCTTTTTATTGGTACTCGTTACCGGCTCTATTGCTTGGAAACTTGTAATGAGCGGTAATTCAATTGCTTATCCATTGGCAATCGGTGGTACAATAGCTGCATTGATTTTCGGTTTTATCGCTTGTTTCAAACCTGAAAAATCATACATCTTCGGACCGCTTTACGCTTTGGCAGAAGGACTTACACTTGGAGCTTGGTCTGCAATTGCAGAACTTGCATTTTCAGGTATCGTTGTAATGGCTGTAGGTTCTACATTGGTAGTTTCCGGTTTGGTATTTGCCGGCTACAGATTCGGATTCTTGAAAGCCTCTGCAACTTTCAAAAAAGTAATCATTTACGCAACTCTCGGAGTTGCAGGTTTTTACCTCGTTTCTATGCTTTTGAATGCATTTGGCATGGGAGTCAACTTGATGAATATGGGTTGGTTTGGTGTAGTTATCGAACTCATCATCGTAGGAATTGCAGCATTAAATCTTGTTTTGGACTTTGATATGATTGAACAATATTCCGAAGCCGGCGTACCTGCGTCAATGGAATGGTATTGTGCTTACGGTCTTATGGTAACATTGCTCTGGATTTATATCGAAATTCTCAAACTTCTTATTAGTATTATGGCTCGCTCAAGAGACTAATCGAATACAAAAAAAGTTAAAACCATAAATAATTTAAAAAGCATCTGTCGTTACAAAATACCGGCAGATGCTTTTTTTATTCACCCTCAATTACTTCCAACTCAACTTCATGTTTGGATTCGGCTTTGTTGTAATTAACACCGACAAGAATTATCCGTTTTGAAAAACCTTTCAGGCTTTGAGGATAGTTTTTGCGTTTAATTTGAGAAATTGCGCTGTCGGCG
>JAFYDK010000097.1 GCA_017544805.1 Bacteroidales bacterium
CGTTTGAATTATTACTAACTACTATTTTCGATATATCACCACAATAAAAGATTTCGCAACTCTGGAAAAATACTAAAAAAAACAATATAATAAAACAAGTTCTCATTTTGTTGTATTTTTTTATCTATTAGTAGGATGATAATATTCTATTTTTTGTGTCCAAATATTTGGACCAAAATAATATTTAGCATATCTGCTTGCCTGACGCTCAAACCATTTTTGACAATGTTCACCGTTTCCTGCAGCACTAATGACACTTGGTATTCCAATCGTGAACAAATATGATAAGCCAAATTTTCTACCCTGTATGGTATGTCCATATTCGTGCAAATAAGTTCCATGGCAAGCCGTTTTAATGTAATCATCAAAATTTCCGACAATTTTACCAGCATCTCGTATTTGGATGAAATTTCCTAATGTCATACCGTCCCCAACATCCATTTTAGGGTTATTCTCGTCAATACAATATGTTGCACCGCCATAATATTTTATACAATCAACTAATCCAAATGTATTTCGTAATTGATTCCAACCATGACCAATTCCAGTTTGCAACATTTCCCATGAATGTCGGCTGATTCCTTTTAAAACAGCACCGATATATGAACTATTTTCGTCAAGATTGAAATTTCCTAAAAATGTCAAACCTGAATTTTTTAATGCATTCCAATTGCCAGAGAAAGCACCTTGAATCAATCCACTTGTAGCACTTAATGCGGTAGTACTTGCAATACCGATTCCATAAATATTCAATCCTGTTTGTATTGCTTGTCCACACCATGGTATCATTGGAGAAAATTGCCACAATGCGCCTATTGCTGCACCGGCTAATAAACCTTGACTAAAATATTTCAATCCACTACCCCAATTATTTATATCGCCTCTAATTGCATGGGTTGTAAGATTTCCTATTCCAAAAATTCCAGCACCAATCAATATTGGTGTAAACCAAAACTCCCCGCTCGGGTCGGTATATTTCAGCGGATTGTTCAGACAATAAGTATACCTATTGAAATTCTGAGAGTTTTCCCAATCTTGAATATACGGGTCGGGAGAAAGGAAACGTCCTACTATCGGGTCATACATCCTGCCACCCATATCAATAATATCAAATGAAGGATAATGTTGATGCACACCACAGTAACCGCGGGTAACCGCTGTTGTGCCGGTGGTAATTGTACGGTTGCCGAAGGCATCGTAGGTAGCAGCAAATTTTAAGATTGTATCTTGATAAAATGCCGTTATGCTGCCGAGGTGGTCGGTAAAGGCAGCCTCAAACTTTTTACCTCCAAGTAAATCGGTAACATACAGGCCAACCAAACCGTCGGGTGAGTTGATATAATGCGTTTTTTGATAAAAATCATAACCGCCAAGTTCTTCGTAATCGGGTAGATAATATTGGGTTATATCAACGCCCATAATATTGCGAACAGATTTGCGGCGTGTTCTGTCGGCATCGTAAGTAAATGTTATAGAAGTACTTCGAGTTTCATCAAAATATTGTGTCAAGGTTTCAAACTTGTTAAAAGGTGTATATTCTACTTCTTGCAGAGGATTTTTAATAATCGTATCAGTATTTTCAACGCTTTCTAATGCGTGAGGGCGTTTGCGGAAATATTCATAGTTTCCTAAACCGCTTTTGAATGTTATATTTCCGTTTTCTGCATATTCAATTTCTGTAATTTCTTGACCTTTTGATATTTTTGTAAGTCGGTCTGCGTGGTCGTAATCAAACGTTTCCGGTTCGAGGAACATCCCGCTGCGGCGAACGAGATTACCGGTTTTGATATTGAATCCGTAAGTCATTTCTTTTAGCGGCATACCATCGTATGAAAGTTTCGTAGGAACAGGATAGCCGTAAACATCAGAGGTCTGCGTTTTTAAATATTTACCGTTGATTTTTGAGATACGGGTTGTAAGATTACAATCTGTTAGTTTCCAAACCGTTGAATTGTCGAGTAAAATTTCGTTGATATTGCCGTATTGGTCGTATTTGTAATATTCTGTTGTGTTGTCTGGAAAAGATTTTGATACTAAAAGTCCATTTTCGCCGTATGTAAAACTATATGGATATTCGCGATTATCGATGTTGTATATTTCTGTTTTTTTACGATTAAGATTATCGTAAGTGTACTCAGTGAACACTTCACCGCATTGCGATTTTAACAGTTTTCCGTATTCGTCATAACTATATGAAGCGTGAATTCCACCGCAGGTGCTTTCTGTCAATAACCCATTTTGATATTTATTTTCGGCAACGTTGCCTTCGGCATCTGTCTGTTTTACAACGTTGTTGAAACAGTCGTATTTGTATGTACTTTTGCCACCATCGGGGTCGGTAAGCGAAGTGCGGTTGCCAAATTCATCGTATTCCAAAGTGTATTCAGTGCCTGCTGCGCTTATCTTTACGGGCTTGCAAGCTGCATTATAAGTGTATTGAATGGTTGATACGCCGTCATCAATGGAGGTTATGTTTCCAAAAACGTCGAAAGTCTTTGACGTTTTTTTGCCGTCGGTTTCAATGGCTACGCTTTTTTGGGCATATGTATATTTTGTAATACTGCCGTTTTGGGCTGTATATTCTTTTACTCGGTTCTGCTCATCGTAGACATAATGTTCGTTTAACTCGGCATCACCATAGAGTGTTTTCGTATTTACGATGTTAGAAAATTTGTCGTATGTGTTATATGTTTTTATATCAATACCGCCTTCGGCTATGGTTTCGGTGAGTGTTTTTCTTCCGAGTATGTCGTACCATGTTTTTTGCCACGGTGCGGCGGTCTGCTGAGTAAGCTCATAATAAAACTGCTCGTTGCTTTCGCCCCATCCTTTTTCGGTAGTAGACGTTGTGCCATCGGGATATTGTGTTTTAATCTGATTGCCCCAATTGTCGTAACCGTATGAGGTAGTAAGCGGATTGTTTGGGTTTGACATGTCGGTTTCGGAGATTAATCTGCCAAAATCATCATAGCTGTATTTAATTATGCTTTTTGGATTGTTTTTGGTTGTAGTTATGAGTTTTTGGTTTTCGTAAGTATAATCGGTTGTAAATTTTTCTGTTTCTTCGCCGTAAACAGAAGTGTGTATGACGTTTCCAAATTCATCGTATTTATATTCGGTGGCAACCTGCTTAGATGTGCCGTAATTGTCAGTCTGTCTAATTAATGAACCTGTGTTAGAATCATATTCAAAGTGTTTTTTTGTTACAAAACCTTTGGGATCGTCAGGTATTATTTGGATATATGTAGAAAACTGGGGTTGCCACATTCCGCCAGCCATCACGTAGTCGCCATAATATTGCAGTTTGCTAAATCCGTTAGGATAATAATTCCCTGTACTTTCTAAATATCCATACTCTGTATTGTAAGTGTTTTGAGTAACAATTTCATCGCCATAAATATCTGTATTTTTGACTTTTGAAGGATATGTAAAAAAGTTTTTGCCACCCAAGCCGATAATGTTATATTCGGTTTCGGTTGTAGTTACAAGTGCATTGCGTTTGATTGTCTGTGTAATCTTTTCCGGGGTATAATAATCTGTATTCCATGAGTTTATCTCTGTTGTAATTGTTTCTCCTGTATATTGGTTTTCGCAAATAATTTTGTCAAAACCGAGTAGACCTTTCCCCTGTACATTAGCGGTAAGGTTGTAATATTTATATTTTTTGATAATATTGTCGGTAATTCCGTTGATTTCTTCAGTTGAACTTACCACAGAAAGTGGTGCAATAACATCAAGTAACGGGTAGGTCTGATTTTCGCCTTTTGTGTATGTATTGTTATCAGTTAGGAAAGTGTAAAATATATTTGTTGTAGTATAAGTGTTTGATATAGAAGTTATTTTACCACTTGAGGGTTTGTTTTCTACTAATTGATAAATTCTGAATTTTGTTTCTCCACCTCCGTTAAAACAATCGTATCCATAGTTAATTAATTCTAATACGCCATCTCCGTTGAAGTCGCCAACTGAAAAATTTGAAGTTAGAGCATCTTTTTCATTGTCAGAAACTGCTTTTTTATAAATTTCAAGTTTTTCACCATTAGATTTTAGCCAAAAAGTAACAGTTTTTTTGTTAATAAATTTTGTTAATACAATATCTGTTTTTCCGTCTGCATCAAAGTCATAAACAATACATCCGAATTTATTGTCGTCACATTCGTTTTTTAAATCGTTAATTTCACAAACAACTGTTTTTGTAAATGTTCCGTCCCCATTATTAATAGCAACAATTATTAGAGAACTTTCTTTTCCTATTTGCAAAATATCAACGAGTCCATCCGAATCAAAATCTAATTGTTGTGTTATAAATGCATCTGAAATTGTATTACCAACGGTTTTAAATTTATTTGAAAAAATTTTATCATTAATTTCTCCACCTTGATTCCAAAAAATTGTATAACCATCTTTATAAAAAACTATTAAATCATTTAACCCGTTACCATTAATGTCGAAAGAAAACAATTTTTCCGGAGATGATGGTAATTGAAAATCAAAATAAAAACGTTTTAACTCGGTTCCTACAAAATTAAATAATGTAGCGTTATATGCATCTTTTTTGTCTTTTTCTATATAACACGGTAGTATTCTACTTGAATTGTCAAAATCAGAAAAAGTATAAACTGGTAATTGTTTTCCAACTTTTAAATTGTCAAAAATCAATGCTCCAATGTTTTTCTTTATGTTAAAGAACTTGAAATACGGTTGATTATTAAATGCCTTATTTAATCCGGGTATTACTAATTCTTTTATACCATCGGCAGCAAAATCAATAAATGAGAAACCGCCTGTCTGATTACCAATGTCATCTAAACATATATCTAAGGGCAGTTCTATATCTTTTTGATGAGTATATTTTATTGTATTACTATTTTCTAATTGTTTATAAAAATGAGCTTTTGAAAAATGCAATCTTTGAACCGCACCATTTCCAGAAAACATAAGATTTTCACCTGCAAATAATGTAATATCGTCTTTGCAATCATTATCATAATCGCCACAAATTATATATTGGTCGTAAAAATCAACATCCTTGTTATCATAAAATGCAAAATTTTGTATTTCAGGTTCTAAAATGTTAAAATTTTTGTTTATAAAATTCCACTGGAACTTTATTGGTGGTAAATATTCTCCTTTATAATTTTTAACTTTAATTTCTCTTATTCTTGATATACTATCGTAGTTAATATATAAAATTTCAAATTTCTTTATTATTTCATTGTTATATTTTATAATAATATTTTTTACCCGATGGTTAATGAAAAATTTTTGTGCGTTTATTGTTTGTTTTATAATATCAGGTCTATTTTCGTATTCAAATATTATTTCTATGTTTTGTCCTTTTATTTTTTTGATATATAAATTATCATATTCAAAACTGATTTTATTTTTATATGCATCTTCTATTTGGGATAAATTCCATACAGCGGTTCCATCGATACCTTTAATTTTGGATTCTAATGAATTACCATAGTAAAAAGTTTTCCCGTCTTTCTTTAATAAAAATAAGTCAGAATTATTATAAAACGTAATTTCAGAAGTTAAATCATTTTCTAATTGATATTTTTCGGCAGACTTCTTTATTAAATGTTTACCATCTAATGTATAATCTTCGCCGTTAGTATAGTCTATTGCCGAGGAAATTTTATCAAAGAAAATATTTTTGTTAGTGCGTGATATTGAAGATAAATTGCTTAATTGGAATCCTTCGCCAAAGATTCCATTACCATTAAAACTGCTATAGTTTAATGAAATATCTAGAATATCATTATTTATTGGTAAAGAAAAAACTGTATTGCCTAAGTCTGAGACTGTAATATTTCCTGCTAAACATCCAACTGAATAATCTTCGTTTTGTGCTACAGTAGTTAAATTTAAAATTAGAAACAACAATACTGATAAATTCTTTTTCATTGTTTTGCTATTTTAAATGAATTTTGGGAAATTTTTACAATATAAATACCATTTACAAAATCAGACATATTAATAATATCAGAATTGTTACTCATTTTTTTTTACGAGTAATTTCTGACCAGTGATATCATATATTTCAATTGAATTAGCAATATCCTGTTTTGTTTCTATATGCAAATAATCTTTAACCGGATTTGGATACAATTTAATACTATTTTCTTGAATTATATTTTCCGGAATAATTTCTACAGAAGTTTGGATTACTGGTTTTTGAATTTCTGTTTCTCGTAATATTCTCGCTCCAGACTTGTTATAATCAAATGTAACTTTTTGAGCATAAATAATCTTATGCACAAATGCAATACATAGTAATATTAGGAATATGTGTTTCATAATTTTAGTTGTTTGACTACAAAATTATTATTTTTTTCTAATGCAAAATATTAAATTTTGTTAATAATTTAGTAACCCCAGTTCGATATAAGAAATTCTCCCTTAATTCAAAAAAAATAAATCAGCATAGAAGAATTAACATTTCCTAACAGTTTTTTAGCGATAGAAATTTGAAAAATACGGGATATTTTTGTAACCTAAAGCACTGAAAATTAAAATGAGGTTCATCTCCGCTACCTATTATTGATTTTGTTTTCAAGTCAATAGTGTAGTATTTGTATTTGTCAAAATAAAATACTAAATTATTGTTGTATGGACTTGGTACAAAAAATCCGGAAGTACAATTCTCAACAATGACATTGGAACTCTCATCATAAATTTTTCCGTCCGAATAGGTAAGAACATGTTTTCCATTTGAATCAACATACCATTCTGCATTTTCTTTATGAGGGATAATTTTAACCGGACTTTATGAAAAATCGAATTCATATCCATTTACATACCAATACATCGCGTGTTTGCTTTGTGCCATTACATGCACAAAAGAAGTGATGTGGATTATAAAAATCCACATCATATAAAATACTATTTTACTGAATCTTACCATTACTCAAGTGTTAAGTCTCTGATTTTTGTGAATTCACAATGCAAATTTAAAACTATTGAAAATAATTTCCCAATAAAAAAACAACAAGTTTTTGCATTTTTATAAAATCTCCATGTATTCAGTGCTTTTTCGTGGTTAATTAATTTGATGTAACATCGCTATTTTCCAAAAATTGTAAAAAATAATTAATTTTTTTTGATATAATATTTGTTATTCGTTTTTATTCTTTTACCTTTGCCGATGTATTTTTTATAGTTTTTTATTAAATTGAAATATTTTTTAACTTAAATAACTATTAGAACCGACGAGCCGACGGTATATAACAGGCAAAAAAATTTTATTATGAAAAAGGTAATACCTACATTAGCTATGGCAGCAGCTGTAACATTTGCTGCTTGTTCTGGCAACAACAATGCGAACTCAAACTCCGCAGCTAACAACAGTTCTGATGTAAAATGTGAACTTCCCGTTGCAGTTGATGCAAGTGTAAAATTAGACAAAACTTTTGATCACGCAAAATTTTCATTGAGCTATCCCGGAATTATTACTGTTCAAGAAATGCTCGGTTCTGATTTTTATGCTGCTGACAACGACGGTGAAATTACAATAAGCGGAACTTACAACACCGAAGGTGTAGCCGTAAGCGAACTCGGCAGTTTTGCTGAAAATATGGCTACTGCTATCAAAGCCGCAGGCGATACACCTGAGACTCCGATTGTTAAAGGCAATTCATACGTTATAAAATGTGATGCCGGCAATTTAGTAAAATGGTCATACTGCGTTATGAAAGAAGACAAAATCTCTCTTATGGGTGAAATCACATACCCGAAAGAAAAAGCCGCTGAATGTGAAAAATACGTCGGCGCATTTTTAAGTTCGATAAAATTCAAATAGCATCTTTTATTTTTAAAAAAAAGCTGTCCGATTTTCGGACAGCCTTTTTTTTAATTAAGTTATGGAAAAAACAAGAAAAATATTATTGCTTGCAATAATCTGTTCAATACTTTTAGCATCAGCTTTGGTTTCATGTCTCGAAGACGGTAATGATACAATTATCGTAGAAAAACCCCAAAAAACTATAGCCCCTGAATCTGAGGCTCAAAACAATAATGAACTTAAAGGAGAAAACGGTAAATTGAGAGTAAACCTTCAGTGGGACACAAAAGACGACCTTGATTTGTATGTAAAAACTCCGTGCGGAGATACGATATATTTCTATCAGCCGGAATATGAATGCAACGGTCATGTCGGGAAATTAGATATTGATGCCAATTTTGATGTTTTCCCAGAACACCCTCAAGAAAACATATATTGGAAAGAACCCGGTTTAGGTGAATACCAAATTTATGTAGTAAATAATAGTGATAAAGAAAAGGTAGATGACATAAATTTCACAATAACCGTTATTCTTTATGACGAACGCACTGATTTGAAAGATCAAACACACGAACACGAAATAAAACTTGTTCATAAAATAACCGTGAAATAATAAAATATAAAAAAATGAAAATTTTCCGTTTAATTATCCTATTATCAGCCGTTTTGTTGCCACTACAAATATGTGCACAAAAAAGAGGCAGGGTGTCTCATAACAATTTTACATTCGGCATAGGTGGAGGTTACCGCATTAACTTTATGAAATTTACAAAAACAGATCCGTCGTTTTTTTGGACAGTTCCCGATTATCGTAATGATTTTGTAGTTTCAGGTTTCGTATATAAAGAATTCCAAGAAAGCGGACATTTCGCGTTGCGTGCACAATTCTCTTATTTAAGACGCGGAGCAAGGTATGTTTTTTACAGACTAAAAGACGATTACTACGGATACAATCTATATGCTAAATGCGCAGATTTCAGATTGCCGATAATTTTTAATTTTACGGAATATCGAAGCGACAGATTACAGCCTTACGCTTATTTAACACCAATTTTCGCTATGGTAACAGGAGGGCATATTGCATCCTCATACGATGCCCAAACGCCGTCAATAAACCTCACAAAAGCAAACATTGCCGAATATTACTTCGGAATCGGAGCTGCATTAGGATTAAGATACAACATTAACGTAAAACGCCGCAACTTTTTTATCGGGTTAGAAGCCATGTACGACCACGGTTTGACAAACACTTATAGCCAAAAAGAAAAAAAAGGTGATGTAAATAATGTCGGAAAAATAATAGATTACGAACACGATCCGCTTAAAGGGAAAAGGCTATTAAAAGGTCTTGAATTTCAAGCGATTGTAGGTATTCCGATAGGGAAAAACAAAGACAAAAACGATTTAAAAGGTGAATCCAAAACCACGAAAAAAGACAATCCGTCTCAAAACAAAACAACTGCCAATACTGATAAACCAAAAGCAGTAGAAGGAAAAGACTCTGAAAATAAACAAGATAATGTTATAACAGATAATAATGACAATGTTAAAACAGAAAATCTTGTAGAAAAAACAAACGAAATACCCGCCGTAACAACAAATAAAGATAGTGTTGAAAACAAAAACAACAATATCAAAAACAAAAACGAGATTGAAGTTGCGGATAAAAAAACAACATTTACCCCAGTAGAATTTGCATACAAAAGCACAACTCTCACACCTAAAACTTGCGCATATTTGGACAGCATCGCTCAAATGCTCAAGAATTCAGGTGCGCGCATAAAATTAATCGGGCATACGGACAATATAGGTTCGTACGGTTTCAACATAAATCTCTCCCGCAATCGTGCAAAAGTCGTAATGGAATATCTTGTAAAACAAGGTGTTGCAAGAGATAAAATAACTACGGAAGGATTCGGCTCAAACCGCCCCGCAGCTGATAATACAACAGAACAGGGACGCGCCAAAAACCGACGGGTGGATTTAGAAATCAGCGAATAAAAATGCTTATTTTTTGTAACGGATATAAAAATTACAAAAAAAATCGCTACCTTTACCGCCGAAATTTTATATAACAAAAGTAAAAAAACATGAACGTATTACTTATCGGCTCGGGCGGAAGGGAAAGCGCATTAGCGTGGAAAATTTCACAAAGCCCGTTACTCAAAAAATTATATGCAGCTCCCGGGAATCCGGGTATTAAAAATATCGCTGAAAATCTCCCCGTTAAAGTTTCAGACTTCGAGGCAATAGTTTCTACAATCAAAGAAAAACAAATTGATTTGGTTGTAGTAGGTCCTGAAATTCCGCTCATTGATGGTTTGACGGATAAAATTTTAAGCGAAAGCCCTAAAACCCTCGTCGTAGGACCTAAAAAAGACGGCGCACAACTCGAAGGCAGCAAAGATTTTGCAAAACAGTTTATGTTCCGTCATAATATTCCGACCGCTAAATACAAAACTTTTAAGAAAGAAACTTATTCTCAAGCAGTTGATTTCTTAAAAACACTCAATCCGCCTTACGTTCTAAAAGCCGACGGACCAGCCGCAGGAAAAGGCGTTATAATCGAAAACGATTTTTCTATTGCGTGCAAAGAATTAGAAGAAATGTTTTCAGGCAAATTCGGCAAATCATCTTCTGAAGTCGTTATAGAAGAATTTTTGTCGGGAATAGAACTCTCTGTTTTTGTTTTAACTGACGGCAACGGAGGTTACGTTATCCTGCCTGAGGCAAAAGATTACAAAAGAATCGGAGAAAACGATGAAGGCCTCAACACCGGCGGCATGGGCAGCATTTCTCCCGTTCCCTTTGCTAAACAAGAATTTATGCAAAAAATCGAAGAAAAAATCATAAAACCGACTATCAACGGACTTTTAGAAGAAAAAATTGATTACAAAGGTTTTATATTCTTCGGTTTGATTAACGTTGAAGGTGAACCTTTCGTTATCGAATACAACGTAAGAATGGGCGACCCCGAAACAGAATCCGTTATGTTAAGAATAGATTCCGACCTCTTGCAACTGATGAAATTTGCCGCTGAAGGTAATCTCAAAGGTCAAAAAATCGAAATCAGCCAAAAAACAGCAGCTACCGTTGTCCTCGCCTCAGGTGGTTATCCCGAAGCTTACAAAAAAGGATTGGAAATAAGCGGTTTAGATAAAGTTTGCGGCGCAGAGGTTTTTCATGCCGGAACCAAACTCTTAGGAGAAAAACTCGTAACTGACGGCGGTAGAGTTTTAACAGTATCTTCTCTCGGTGCTGACATAAATTCAGCTTTGGAAAAATCATTAACCGAAATCAAAAAAATCTCTTTCCAAGACTCGTACTTCAGACGCGATATAGGAAAAGACCTTTTGAAATACGTATAATAAATACATGAGCCGCAAAAAATTTGCGGCTCAAAATAACTTAAACTGAAAAAATTATTATGTTAAAATTAGAAAAAACATGGCGTTGGTTCGGTCCTCAGGACAAAATAACGCTCGATATGTTAGTCCAAATGGGCGTTGAAGGCGTTGTAACCGCTCTTCACCATTTACCGATAGGCGTTGTTTGGACAAAAGAAGAAATCCTTAAACTCAAAAATCAAATCGAAGCAAAAGGTTTAAGATGGTCTGTCGTAGAATCATTACCCGTTAGCGAAGACATCAAAACCAAAGGCAAAAACTACGCTCAACACATCGAAAACTATAAAATATCTCTAAAAAATCTCGGAGAATGTGGTGTTGATACCGTTTGTTATAATTTTATGCCGGTCTTGGACTGGACTCGTACTGATTTGAGATTCAAACACAAAGGCGGCGGCGAAGGTCTTTATTTCGATTATCCGACATTCGCAGCTTTTGATGTCTTTATCCTAAAACGCAAAGATGCCGACAAAGATTTTCCGCCAGAAATTTTACGTCAAGCGGAAGAAATCTTCAAAAAAATGCCTATCGAAGAACAGGAAAAACTCGTTTATAACATTATCGTCGTAACTCAAGGATTTGTAAACGGCGTTATTGACGGCACTGTCAAAGACCCGAAGAAACTTTTCTTGGAATACATCTCTCATTACGACAATATTTCAGAGGCACAATACCGTCAAAACTTAAAAGATTTCTTAGATGCCGTAATTCCAACTTGCGAGGAGGCTAACGTTAATCTTTGCATTCATCCAGACGACCCGCCTTATCCCGTACTCGGAATGCCGAGAATTTGCGGCTGCGCTGATGATTTAAGAAAACTCAGAGCCTCAAATCAAAGCGTTAGAAATGGCATAACATTCTGCACGGGAAGTCTTTCGGGCAGAACAGATAATAATTTGGTAGAAATCGCAAGAGAATTTTCGCCATGGGTTCATTTTATCCATCTGCGTAATACTCAACACCTTACAGAAAGAAGTTTCTACGAATCAGGACATCTTTACGGAAGTTTGAATATGCCGGGCATTGTTTCGGAATTCTTAAAAGAACAACGCCGCAGACAACAAGAAGGCCGCAAAGATTTGCGTATGCCTTTCCGTCCCGACCACGGAATCAGAATGTTAACCGATATGGACAACGACATTTACAACGCCGGCTATCCGCTTATCGGACGATTAAGAGGTCTTGCTGAAATTGACGGCTTACAAACCGGTATTGCTTTTTCTATGGATAAATAATCTAAAATGGAGTTTTTTAAGAAAAACATATCTTCTATTATTGCGGCAGTTATTGTAATTGCCGCAATATTATTTTTTTATGCTCCGATGTTTGCGTATCAGGAAGGGTTACAAATTTTTATGCTCAACAGTGAGTTTTTTTCTGATACATGTTTAAGACCGGGCGGTTTGAGCGATTATATCGGATGCTTTTTGGTACAGTTTTTCATGTACACGCATTGGCTCGTAATAATTTTAACGCTGCTAATTGTAGGATTTTTAGCCTTAACCAAAAGTATTTTTAAGGCTAACGGTGTAGAAAACGGCTTTGCAGATGTTTTAAGCGTAGTTTGTGCTGCGGGCATGATAGCAGCCGCAACAAATTTCAACGTGCTTTTTTCAGGTCTGATTTCAATTTTGCTCGCCACAACAGCCGTAAAATTTACTAAATATTCCAAAAATATAATTCTACTAACAAGCTTAACGCCGTTAGTTTATTTCATAACGGGCGGTTTTGGCGCAGTGATTTACATAACAGGAGTTACTATTGGTTTTTCTTTGAAAAAAAGCGGAGTTTTTTTAGCCGTCAATGCTCTTGTATTGACTTTCAGCGTTCTTTTTGTCAAAAACATAATGCAGGACGACAGCCTTACAAATACATTCTTCGGTGTAGACTTCAACCGATACCCGGAAAATCAATGTACAATATGGTTTTCTCAAGTTTTTTTGGTGCTTCTGAGTTTCGGATTATCGGTCGTTATAAAAAACATAAAAAAAATTTTCCAATATGCCGTTTATGGTATCACAACTATCTGCCTATCAATAGTTATGATAATGCAATACGATTCAGCAACGATGTTGTTTTACAAAATTGACAAAATGGTCAGATACAAACAATGGGATTCTATTATAAAATCGGCAGAAAAACAAAATTTTTCATCACCGCTAACATTATGCTATCTCAACCTCGCGCTGAACGAAAAAGGCATTATGGATTCTAAAATGTTTAATTTTCCACAAATAGGTCCTCAAGGATTGTCCTCAAGCGAAATCAACGCTCAAAACAAAAGCATTGTCAATTGCGAAATTTATTTCCGTCTCGGACTTGTAAACATTGCCGAAAGATTGTCGATTGATGCTATGGAAAGTTGCAATACCTTTCAAAAAAGCGCACGTCAATACAAACGTTTAGCCGAAATTGCAATCATAAAAAATGATAAACCTTTAGCAATCAGATATTTAAAAAAACTTCAAGCAACCACTTTTTATAGAGCGTGGGCATTGAAGGCGTTGAAATACATCAACAATCCCGAAAAAAACGAAGGACTTACTGATTGGAAAATTAAACCGCTTGAAATTAAATACGATTTCTTTTTCAGTCCCTCGTATAAATCAGAATTGTTTTATTATCTTTTCGGAAACGAACCACATAACCGCAAACTTTTCAATTATTACGTTTGCCATTTACTTTTGGAAAAGGATATTAATACATTGTATAATTTCATAATGCAAAGCAATCTACTGGAACAAGAGCAGGCAAATCAAATTGGAACACACGTTTACGAAGGCATTTTGTTGTATTTAAAGATGTACCGTCCTAATGATTTTCAAAAAGGAATGTCAGACAACAACAATCTTACAGAACGCTATAAAGAATATCTCTCAAAAGGAACAAAAAACAATTATTGGTTTTATTACGACAATGTACAATAAAAAAGTGAGACGATATCACATCGCCTCACCCAGGGGAATTAATAAAAAATAATAAAATATAAAAAAAATAAATCTAAAAAAATACTTAATCAAGAGTGTGTATATGTAGTGTTTGTTAAAGGATAAATAAAGTGCAAATGTATATATTCTTTTTTAAAAACCAAATATTTTTCACACTTTTTTATCATTTTTACTCATATCTCAACGCCGTAATCGGGACTAAGTCGTTTTACAATTCCTAAAGACTAACTAATTCGTCTTTACTTAAAAACTGCTAATTTTCCTTATCCGTTGTATTAGAGAAAAATTACAGAAAAAGGTTTAATTTAGAATTTAGCATTTTAACTCTTTTTAACAAATTATTACAATACCACTTTCAATTCGAGTTTTCCCGTATTAATAAAGCGGCTTTGAGGAGATTTTCTTAATTCGTATTCCAATGTTAAAAGCAAATAACGGTTTAGAAAGCATGATAAATTACAAAAGGAAACCAAATTTCTACCTTCTTGTAAACCTTCCAAAAGTCTGTATTTCAAAGAGGGATTATCACCGCTACTTCGTAACCTATTAAAAACCAAAGAAGTAGAAACCATAGCCGAATATTTTTCGCTTCTTAAATAATTCAATGAAAGCATAAAAGTTTTTTGAAAAAGACGATTTAAAGAGTTTTCGTCGTATTTTAATTTGTCGGAATAGGAAAACTCCGGCAAAAATTTCCCGAAATCCGCTTTTAAACCCGTTTTGTAACCGGAAGAAAAAAAATTATAATTTTTGTCAGAAAAAAACTCGGAAAAATTCTCCTGAATACCTTTCATAAAATCTTGTTTAAAAGTAAAGTTTCCCAATGTAAATTCGCCGAAAACCGATTTCAAACCGTTAAAAGCCCGTTCCAAACCGTAAAACGTTGTTTTTTCGGTTTCGTTTTTCATTAATTCCGCGCCCAAGAAAAATGTTTTAAAAGTACGAATTTTAATTTTGTAATCACGAATTTGCGATTTGTCAATCAAGGAATCGCCCGAAAAAAAAGCGTTTTTCCCTTTTAAACTTTCATAAGAAGAATAATTATAAGAAATTTCCAAGGAAAGTCTTGATGAAAATTTTGAAAACCCACGGTCGGTTTTCTTGCCGGAAAATTTCAAAAAACTCTCCAACGAATTTTCTAACGTGTTGATATACTGTCCTGTATGAACAAAATATTTAACATAATCAGCATCACTTTTATAATATGCGTTTTCAAATTCGTTTAAATCCTCCAAATTATCGCCGTTATAATCTATCCATGTAAAATATCCGTTGCCGGGCGTGGTTTTGATAAATTTATACGCTAATTTTTCCGTAACACCACACGAAGAAAGGTAATTAATTTTGAAATTTAATTGATTTTTCAATAGCGAAAAAGTACTTTCAACTCCGCCGGTCAAAGAATTGAATTTCCGATTTTCCAACGTTGAACTTTGTTTTAAACACTCGGTAAGTTTAATACCGAAATTCTTGTTTTTCAGACGGTTAAACTCTAAAAGTAAATACCTTAATCCACCACAAGAGTTTTCAAAACCGAAATCGGAGAAAATTTTTCTGTTGACAGCCGTAATCTTAAAATTCCACAAATCTTTTCTCTTTAGGGCATAACACGAAAAATCCGTAAAATTGAAATTTTCACCGCCCTTATCGGAAGAAAACTGCGAAACCCCAAAGCCAGCTTCAATTTTCTTGAAATTAAAACTCGAAGAAAAAACGTTTCTCAAATGTCTGAAAAGCGTGTCAGAAAAATAACTTGCGTAATAATCCGAATTAAAAGAAAACGAAAAAATTTTCCTCTTATAACCGGTTTTAAAAACATTCGCATAACCGTTCATCAAATCCAAAATTCCGCAATACAAAAACTTATAATCCGCAAAAAAAACTGTGTCAGAATATTTTAAACCCGCAGTAAAAGTTTTTTCCTCGTTGCCGCTTTCGTAATTTTCTATATTCCAATCATTTACAAAATTAACATTTTTGTAAAGACTAACAGGAGAAAAACCTTTTGAAATAAATTCGGAATTAAAAACCGCCGAAAATTTCTTTAAAGTATCTTTCAGAAAAAAATCACGTTTAAAATCAGCCGAACAAGAAAAACTCTTATTGTTGCCGCCTTGAGATGCCAATCGGTTGAAACAATTTTGCGAAAAACAGCCCTCAATTCCGATAAAAGTATTTTTAACAGAATTAATACCGCTGCCGAACATGAAAAAATCCTTCCGTTTCGGACACGGAAAAAGCGTATCACCGCAATAAATTTCCCCGGTGTTAAAAGAAGAATTTTTCATAACCGAAATACAATTCTCAGAAAGCGTTCCGGTGAAATTCAAAAGGTCTTCCTCGCACAAATAACCCGCTTTGAAAATATTTTTATTATGTTTTATCGACAAACCACCGCACAAAAAAAGATTTGAAAAATAACTTTCAATGTATTCAAAATCCGCCGTTATTCTGCTTTGAGAGGTGATAACGTGTTTTACATTAAACTCAATAGTGCCTGAATTATAATCAATTAAATAATCTTCATCACGTAGCAAAAGGTTTCCGTCAAGATAAATTTTTTCGGAATTTATCAAGACGATAACATTGTTTCCAGATGCCGTTTTCAAAAAATAAGGACCTTGGGAATTGTCAGAGCCGAAAAATTCCATTCTTAAAAATTTCCCTTTCGAGGAGGCAAAATCACCGTAAACCTCCAACGTATCGTTTTCAAAAATTTCATTAACGGAAAAAAAACTCATTCCACGTATTTTTTTGGAAAATTTCACCGAAGAAAAACGGCTAAAAACCGTCGTGTCGCCAAACGAAAGAAAATTAGAATCCTTAGAAACCAAAATATTAAAACTACTGAGCTGAGAAATCTGATTCGTACAACCGTTTTCATCAACGGGCATATCACCGTCATAAACCTTTGCCCGGATTTTCATTCCAAGCGGCATTTGCGATGAAATTTCCAAATTAGTTAAAGAATTTTGCGAAAAATCCTTATTGTTGCCACCATTGATACTTTGCGAAATATAACCGCTTTTTTGGATACTGTCAGAAAAGAAAGGTTGTTTTTCTTCAAGAGTTTCTTCTAAAGAAAGCCCGAGAATTTTTTTTTGAATTTCAGAGGGTTCCAAACGCAAAACAATAACGGAACTATCTCTCAAAAATTCTTTTTTCTGAATTTTTGTTATAATTTTTTTTAATGAATCATCAAGCGGAATGTCTGAAATTACTTTTTGAGCAAAAATTTCAAAGGGGAAAAATACGATAAAAAACAAAAAAAATATCTCCGCACCGTTTTTTAACGCCCTTGTGCCAAAAAGCGCAAAGGCGTTAAAAAAGCAGCGGGAGATAAAATTATTTCTGCTCAAAGACTCCTGTTCCGGTAATTTGACTGTAAATATTGTCAATATAATCTGCCGTTTTGTTAGAATTATATTGTGCAGCCATCTGAGCCAAATATCCAACAACGTTTACGCACATTCCGAGTTCGCGTTTCTCCTGAAATCCTTCAGTATCAAGATAATCAAGCCAATCGGCAATTGAATGATACTCGTCAGCCATTTCCATCGAAACACTTTCGGCGGTCGTCGTCATGCCTGAATTATAAAGAGCTGAGATAACCGACAACATAGAATAGTCATAAGGAACTTTTTCCTTCGGCATAAGAGAAAGACATTTTTTCAAAACTTCCTGAGCCTTGTCCTTTTTGTTTTCATAAGAAAGGTTATCGGCAAGGCGCGCCAAAGTACCTCTGATGTCCATAATCGAGATTTGACGACGGTTATTCTCCTCAATCATCACATCAGGAGCGTTCATTCTGCCCCAAACCATTTTGTTCATAACGTTGTCGTACATAATATCGGTATCTACCTCACCGATTTCACCCGGCTCTGAACCTTCAGTACTATAAGGCACAAGACGGTATGCAAAACCCTCAAGACGTACATATTTTTCCAAACCGATAAAATCATTAGCGCTGGCACTCGCTGCAAAATAAACTGGACGTTCCCAATTATTAGCAGCTATTATGTCCATTACCGCTAAATCAGATTTGGTAAAATAATTTTTGCTGATATTCCATTTCAACTCATCCAAAGCACGGTCTTGATTTTTAGCATTCAACGTGCCGCTCTTTAGACAATTTTCCTTATTAACGGGAATGGAAATCTTTTTAGAGGGTATGTAATTGTATTTATCACCGTTTGAAACAGTTACCAATTCGCTGTCGTCAGCGGTAACTTTCAAAGCATCTGAAATCGGCAAATATCCGTCGCAAATCTTATTGAACATTTCATCAGTCCGCTTTTTAATATTTTCAAAAGCCTGAAGATTGTTTTTAAACAACTGCGATGATATTTCGGGTTTTGACAACTGACTTACAAGAGCTGCAAAAGTAACGGGCGAAAACGAATCATAACCCGCTGAAATCGTTTTGTAGTCTTTTTCGTATCTTGAGGCAAAATCCGTAGTGTTAATCAAAGCCATAAAATCTTCGTAAAGCGGTTTGTAAACGGCATCCGTTTCCGCCTTATGACTCAAATATTTTTGATTAACCATCATGCCTTTTTGATCGGTGCAAATAACGATATTTCTCAAATCCTGACGGTATTTTTGAGGACCCATCGTCATTTTAACGGGAAGCCCCTCGTATTTTCGCTCCTGACACTGTTTAAGATACCAATCACAACCAGCAAGCGAAAGATTTACTATTCTTACATCTCGTCTTACGCCTTCCACCTCTTGAACATACCAGAGAGGGAAAGTATCATTATCACCGAAAGTAAACAAAATAGCATCTTTAGCGCACGATTCCAAATAATTGATTGCAAAATCCCTACAGGTATATCTTCCGCTTCTGTCATGGTCGTCCCAGTTTTGAGATGCCATCTGAATCGGAACAAAAACCGCAAGCGATGACAAAACTGCCGGCATCAAACTTTCCTTATTTTTGAAAAGTCCCGTCAAGAACTGCCATATTGCCAAAACGCCCAAACCGCACCAAATACTGAAAGCATAAAACGATCCAGCATACGCATAATCCCTTTCACGCGGCTGATACGGAGTTTGATTGAGATAAACCACAATAGCAACGCCCGTTAAAAGGAAAAACATAAAAATCACAAAACAGTTTTTGGAGTCAGCATTAAGACTTATAAAAATTCCTAAAAGTCCCAACAACAACGGCAACATATAATAAACATTCCTTGCGGAATTGTTTTTATATTTTTCGGGCAATTTTTCGGTAGAAGCTCCTTTCAAACCGTCAATAAAATCAATACCCGTAATCCAGTTACCGTTAATCGTACTTCCCGCACCGTTTTGAATATCGTTTTGCCGGCCCGAGAAATTCCACATAAAGTATCTGAAATACATGTGTCCTAACTGATAAGTGAAGAAAAACCTCAAGTTCTGTGCAAAAGAAGGTTTCTCCTCCGTACTCTCAAGACCGCCCCACGATTTGTAGGCCTGAATATGAGCCTGAGAAGATGACGAATACATTCTCGGGAATAGTCCCTGATTCTCCTTATCATAAATGTATTTCAACGAAGGTTTGTTGATTTTCAAATACTTTCCGTTATCAGGAATATAAGTTACAGATTTCTCACTTCCGATAACCTCAGCTGTAAAATACGGACCGTAAAACAACGGATTATCACCATATTGTTCCCTGTTAAGATACGATAAAAGCGAAAAACCGTCAGAAGGCGAGTTCTCGTTGATAGGCGTATTAGCAAAAGAACGAATAACCGTCATCGCAAACGAACCATAACCCATCATTATAACAAAAATTCCTAAACTTATAAAGTTAAGAACTGCTTTGCCTTTTTTGTGCGAATACCAAATAAGGTATCCCAAACCCGTCATAACAAGGAGCAAAAATGTTATAATTCCCGAATAATAAGGCAAACCCAACGTATTTACGAAAAACAAATCGAAATACGCTGCAATGTTTACTGTCTGCGGTATTATAAAATACAACACGAAAGCTAAAATTACCACCGATAATGCCAAAGCTGCAATAATACCGTAATTAGTAGGTTTATATTTTCTGTAATAAACCACCAAAACGATAGCCGGAATCACCAAAAGATTAAGAAGGTGAACACCGATTGACAATCCCATCAAGTAGCAAATAAGTATAAGCCAACGGTTTGAATATTTCTCATCAGCATGTTCCTCCCAACGGAGCACAAGCCAAAAAACCAGCGCCGTAAAAAGCGAACTCATACTATAAACCTCGGCTTCAACTGCCGAAAACCATGCCGTATCACAATACGTATAAATAAGAGCACCAACAACGCCGCTCGCTAAAACGGCTATCATCTCGCCCAAAGTATAATTTTCCTTGCGTTCGGACTTATAATTAATGTTTTCGACAATACGTCTTGCCAAGTGCGTTATCGACCAAAACAAAAACAATGAAGTAAATGCAGCCGCCAAAGCAGAGGTTACATTCATCATCAATGCCATGTGAGAGTCGTCAATTGCAAAAAGAGCCGCAACTCTGCCGATAATCATCCAAAGAGGTGCTCCTGGAGGGTGGCCTACTTCCAATTTTACAGAAGTGGCTATAAACTCACCGCAATCCCACCAACTTGCCGTAGGCTCCACCGTAAGCAGATAACAAAGTGCTGCCACGAAGAAAACTACCCAACCGGTAATACGGTCATAAAATTTAAAAGTTTTCATGTTAATTAATGATATGTTTTGAGTTTGCAAAGTTACAAAAAGTTTTTCTCAAATAACAATTTTTTTAGCCGCAGAAAGAAAAAAAAACTTTTTTTGAAAAAAAGTTCAAAAAAATTTGGAAGATAATAAAAAAATATATTACCTTTGCACTCGAAATCTTAAGGACAGCGTTGAAACTACAGACGGTTGCCATGTTGAAAGTTTTAAGGTTTTGCTCTCGAGAAGTTGCTCTTTAAGATTGAATAAATTTTAAAAAAAAGGTTAATAATGTGGTACTGACCTATGGTGTAACGGTAACACAGCAGATTTTGGTTCTGTTATTTGAGGTTCGAATCCTCATAGGTCAACAAAACGGCGGCTTCTAAGAACGAAAAAAGAAGTCGCCGTTTTTTTATATCAAAAAAGAATTCTATATTTCATAATAAATAAAAAAAAAAACGACTGCTTGATTTTTTTTCAAACAGCCGCTTTTTTATTTTCATCTTTTAAAAAAAGTGATTTACTTCGTTGCTTCGATAGATTTCTTGCGAAATTCTTTCGTAAGTTTGTCAATTGCCAAAGAAACCTTACGTGCTCTTGCACCAGCGGTTTTGTTGTTAGCATTAACAAGTAAATCTGCATCTTTAGAGAAAGCCTCAAACTGAGCTTTCAAATCTGCTACTAATTTTGTTACTTCTTCCATTTTTGTGATGTTTTAAAATTAAAAAATCTGCTTATAGCGTTGCAAATGTACACAAATATTTTTATAATGCAACATTTATTGCATTTTTTTTGAAAAAAAAGCGTTTTTTTCTTAAAATTTAAACACACTTGTGCTGTTTTTGAAGTTTTCAGCCTCAGAATTGAGTTCTTGCGCGCTGCCTGCGAGTTGTTCACTTGCCGAAGCATTGCCTTGAATAGCCTCATTAAGTTGTTTGACAGACATATCAATCATCTGAACCGTATTTTTCTGATTATCAGCCGAGTTTTCAACCCTTTCAATCAAGGCGACACATTCGTTGATGTCAGGTAAAATATTGGTAATAAGTTGTGTAGACATAGCTGTCGCATTAACGCTCTTTTGCGCTCCGTCAATAATATCGTTAGCGGAATTTTTGCTTTTTTCGGCGAGTTTTCTGATTTCTGAGGCAACAACGGCAAAACCTTTTCCATGTTCACCGGCTCTTGCCGCTTCAACAGCCGCATTAAGTGCCAAAATGTTTGTCTGAAATGCTATGTCGTTGATAATATTGATTTTTTCAGAGATGTCTTTAACTGCGTTATAACTCAAATCCTGAGCCTTTTTAATTTCGTTAACATCAGAGGTAACCTTTTGAGTAATTTTTTCAGCCTGAACCGCTAATTCTGCATTGCGGACAACCTCATCAGTAATTTCCGCAACAGATTGAACAATGCTGTCAGCGTTTGCGGCTTGTTGATTGGCGTTTTCAGAAAGTGTTTGAGTGGTTCGCGTAATTTCCGAACTTGAAATTTGCAGACGGTTTGCTCCATCATGAATATCCGATAAAACTGTCCTTAAACTATCCGCCATTGTACAGATAGAGTGCAATATACCGCTCGTTTTATTGATATCTACACGTGCAACACCGCTCATATCGCCGGTTGCAATATCATCAACAATAACTTTCACAAATTTCGGTTCGCCACCGACATGCCAAAGAACACGATTAATAAAACGGTTCGTAATAAAAACAAGCAGTCCGAGCAATAATAAAATAGCAATCATCATCGGAACCAAAATAGAGGGAACAGTAAGGTATTTATCAGAAATCGGATAAATCAATTGTATGTATGAATATATTTTTCCACTATACAAAAATACCATTTCGTAATCCGTGTCCAAATACGTAAAATCAATTGTACGAATTTTACCATCTTTACAGCCTGTCATTTCGCGATAAACGTCATCGGGCATTTTTGCCCAATCTTTTTCCATACCTTGGGGCACAACTAAACAAAAATTCGGGTCTTTTGTCCAAATCATAAATCCGTTTGAAAGAAAACGCATAGAGGTCATGGCCTCATTGTTTTCCTGAATCTTTGTTTCATCGCGACCGGTCAGAAGTATTCCTTTTAATTCTCCATTGATATGCAAAGACTTAGCAGTTACGATATAAGGCACACCGCATAACATCGTGTGATCGTAGAAAAGAGTGTTTTTTTCAATTGCTTCTGCAATTCGACCGTCAGAAAGCGTACTATCAGTAAAATTTCTTGTTGATGCGATAATAACATATCCAGAAGAAGTTTTTTGATAAATGACAAAATCGTTGCCCGGAATAATATTTGCCCAAGTTTTAAGCAGTTCGACATTGTTGTTAATAATCTCTCCGCCTACTTGCCATACATTATCAGTGATTGTTATACCACCTTTTAATTTAAAATATGATTCAGCAGCACCGATTATATGCCTATGCCGCTCATCGCACCAATCGGTCATAATTTCAATTTTATCCGTAGCACCTTTGAGTTCGGAAATTGCGGTTTGCTCAATACTATCACCGAGTTGTTTTTCTATAGACCATCTTAACGGAAATACAATAACAATGACGGATACAAGACCGAAAATAATCAGCCAGCCGTTCATGTATTGTCTTGCAGTCAATTTACTTCTATCAAAAATCATAATATTTTAATTTTAGGGTTTTTAAAAAATCGGTTAAAGTTAATATATTTTTTTGTATCCCACATATTTTCAATCAAAAATTATACATTTTTTTCAATTCAATAAAAACGTATGCTATTTTTTTTTGAAATAACCTCAATATATCATGGATATTTGTCTGAAATAAGGAATTGCTCTACAAACTTTTCCTTGACAACTCTTTTTATATTGCCATTTTTTGAATTTTTCTTTTTGGGAATATACGTCCTCAAAAAATAATTTATGACAGACAATACTAAGCCTAATATCAAAGGCAATATCCAATACATAATTATATTTTTTCGCAAAGATAATGTTTTTTTATAAAAAACAGCAAAAAAAGAGCCGCAAAAAGTTTGCAGCTCATATTTTGCAAAAGCAAAATGTCAGCATGTCTAAAAACGCTTTTCACGTCTTATCTTTTTCTACATTATCACTTTTACAACCACTTTTCGCCGGTTTTTACCATAAAATTTTGTTTTTCCGAGAAGACAAACGCTTAAATCATTTCCTTTCCTCATAATATTCCGCTGCCGCTTCTACGTTTTTGCTCAGGGCGCGGCTTGTGAAGGTTGCGCCGCTCACAGCGTCAACGGAGGGGATTTCACTGAGATTGATGCCGCGAAATTTGGGCAGCATTTCGCGCTCCACTTTCTCCAAATAACTCGGCGTTTCTTTGTTTTCGAGGATTTTA
>JAFYDK010000098.1 GCA_017544805.1 Bacteroidales bacterium
ACACACACACACACAATATTCGCATCGCCAGTCTTCGCGTGCGCGTAAAGAAAACATTTTCTTCCAAATACACAAGACCTCCACCTTTTTAAAACACCGTAAAAGTAAATTTTTTTACGATACGGCGGCGTATTGTTTTTCTCACCGCCGATTGAGAAATAATGTTATTATCAAATTCGATGATACAATCCATAATTCAAATAATAATTATTTAAATATAGATAAAATGGATAATCAAAATAAATTAGGATCTCAAAAAATACAAGAAATCCTTGAAAGAATCAAACAGACATTTGCCAAATGTTATCCAGAATATTATGCTCGCGCAATGTCAGCAACAGATGAGGAATTTGACGAAGTTTACAAAAACATCGTCTCTGAAGTGCGGGCTAAGTCGTTAGCTAAGATTCAGGCAAGCGATATGCCGGAAGAATTGAAGATGAGCTTTGTCCCAATGTTGGGCAAGACACAGAAAGATGATGACGTACATTATTCAGATTCTTTCATTATGGTGGGACAGGCTACGTGCGACCTTTTGGTCAACAGCCGAGGAGACGAAATTGCTGTCAACATAATGGAACTATTAGAGTCTCAACAGCAATTACAACAGAAACTATCGAATCAAGCTTCACTTAGTGGAGAAGAAATCGTTGAAATTGTTTCCAAATGTCTATCGGTCATAGGAAGTGGAATTGCTGCCACTACCTCAATCGCTCTTGGAATTATGTCCATAGCCGTAGCTGCAGCTACAACACCTGCGGGGATCATAGGTATCATTGCAGGAGTGGTTGCTATATTAGATGTTCTTATCTGTCAAGTTGTTCTTCCTCTTATTAAATGGTTTTTTAAGGAAGCTGTTTGTTTTATGCTTCTCGTCAATAAAACCAATAAGAATATTAAAATGGTAGAAGGATGTGATGCTCATGGTCATTCTGAGTCTATGACAAGGGAAATATCAAAAATTGAGGTTGAATCTAACGACGCAAAGAACCACGTATACTCGGTTGGTATGTACTTCACCAAGAAAAACAAAGGCGCATTATACGGAACAAAATACGGAATGCAGTTCAAACTCATTGAAGATAACACCAAATTCGCCGTTGGCGTAGAGTGTCCGCTCAATGGACCAAACAAATGCTATGTTGCGTTTAACCAAACAGCCCGACAAGCTGCTGATGGCACACAGAAAAAAAAGAGCCAATATGCTTCTGCATCCAATGATTGTTACGTAATCGAACAGCGTTGTGATACAAAAGAATCAGAAATCGCATTTTTCATCACAACAATAACAGAAAAACAATAATCTGATAACTAAAACTAAAATTCGCCATTTGCAGGTGAATTTGCAACATCTGCAAATGGTTTTTAATTATTTTTTGTAATCATGATAAAACAATTTTTTACACTATTCACTGCGCTGATGCTATTTTTTCAAATTGTAGCCTTTGCCCAAAACACCAATTTCCCGACCCAAAGCGGTGGTTCCGGCACGGAGCAAGATCCGTTTATAATCAGTTCCATTGACGACCTTGACCAATTGGCTGCCGATGTCAACAGCAAAAATTCTTACAAAGACAAATTCTTCAAATTGGTTAGCGATCTGGATTACACAGGAAAGACATACAACATGATTGGTCAATACAGTTCCTATGGCGGCGTGGGAACATCATTTGACGGTAATTTTGACGGAGGAAATCATACGATTTCTAATGTTAACTTCTCTCTTGAAAATACAAGGTATGAAGTGGCTCTTTTTTCTGCTTGTGGTGGTAAAATTGAAAACTTGCGACTTTCATCAAGCACCCTGCGAGGTCAATATTCTACGGCTGGTATTGTTGTTGAACTAAAGGTAGGTGCAGTTATTCAAAATTGTTATGTTGACAGCGATGTTCAAATAATCACGAATTACAATATGGCTGGTATTGTCAGTAGGTGCCGTGGCACTATGATTGGTTGTGTCAATGCAGCAACAGTTTACGTTTATAATGAATATAACGACGCAAATTTTAGTGGAGGCATTGCATCTTATTTAGCCGATACAGGAGAAGCGATTGATTGCTATGATATAAGCAATAGTGAAAATTCGTATTTCGAATTTAAAGAAGGTTATACCCAAAAATCTTGCAAGGCATATTTTATTAGAGCAGATAACGGTATTTCTATGACAATTGATAGAGGTACGGCTCAACGGCAATACAATGACGATAAACTTGTTATATATCCATCGGGCATTGAATTTGACGGTAAATATTATGTTTTTAGTAAATCAACTGTTAATTTGACTTTGTCATACACCGCTCCTGATAATTGCGAATTTATTGGGTATCAGTTAGATAATGTCACAAAAATTACTCAAAATGGAAGCAGTTATACATTCTCTATGCCGGAGGCTCATGTTAAGATACTGCCAATATTGAAGAAATATTTGACCCATAGCGATATAATTGTCGATATCCCCGCCCAAACCTACACCGGCTCTGCAATCGAACCCGAAATAACCGTAACCGACGGCGAAAAGACGCTCGTCCTCGGCACAGATTATGAAGTCTCGTATTCTGATAACACCAATGTAGGTACAGCCAAAGCAACCATCACCGGCAAAGGCAATTACACTGGAACGATCGAAAAGACTTTTATCAACCCCGCTCCCGTAACCGTTACTGCCGAAAACAAATCCAAAACCTTTGGCGAATCCGACCCTGAGTTCACCGCCACAGTAACAGGACTTGTAAACAACGAAAGTCCCGACCTTATTAAATACACCCTCACCCGCACCGAAGGTGAAACCGTTGGCGAATACACCATTACACCAAAAGGAGATGAAAAACAGGGAAATTATGTGGTAACATTTGTGGATGGAAAATTGACAATCAATGCTGAGCCTGAAAACATTGAAACTGCAACGGAAGATATTGTTATTAATTCCGACATAAAAATATGGTCGTTTGAAAAGACAATTTTCGTTGAAAACGCAGCAAAAGAAATCGTAGTTGTTGATGCGGTAGGAAGAGTTGTTAAAACAGTAAAACCTGTGTCTGACAGAACCGAAATCCAATTCAACAAAGGCGGTGTTTATATCGTTAAATCAGGAATAAAAACACAAAAATTGATTATTCAATAACATTTGCGGAGGCATTTGTACCTCTGAAAAAAAAATAAAAAAAACAATGAGAAAGACATTTTATTAGATATGTTGACATTTCGGTAGTCGTTTTTTGTTGTGAAATAATCAAAAATAAATTATCTTTGCAGCGAAACAAAAAAACGTAAACGCTATGTCGAAATACTTAAATCCCAAAGTAGACTTAACCTTCAAAAAAGTTTTTGGCGAGCATCCAAATCTTGTCAAAAGCCTTTTGAATGCCCTTTTGCCATTACCAGAAGGTATGACAATCGAAAAGGTTGAATATCTCACATCCGAAAATGTCCCCGAAAATCCTGCAAAAAAATATTCAATCGTAGATGTCCGCTGCACCGACAATAAAGGACGCGGCTTCATTGTGGAAATGCAGAATTATTGGAACAAGGAATTTTTCTCGCGGACACTTTTTAACGCGGCTTCGATGTATTCCAAGCAGTTGGCAAAAGGTAATCCGTTTGAAAAACTAAAAGAAGTTTACGCATTGGCACTTGTTAACGACGAAGCGTTTGATTATAAAGGCGATAGCGGCTATATGCAAGAGTTTTATATTATCAACAAAAAGCATACATCCGACATTCATCGTGATTTGTCGCTGATATTCATAGAACTAAAAAAATACAAACCGTTAGACCGTGGTAGCCGTGCGATTAAAGAATTATGGCTTAGATTTTTAACAGAAATCAACGAACAGACTGAACATGTTGATGCCGTGATGCTTGAAAATCCCGAAATAAGTCAAGCGTTAGAAATCGTAGAACGTTCGGCATATTCCGACGGTGATCTTTACGCATACGAAGATTATTTGCTCGAATTGATGACACAGCACAATTCCGTAGAAAGTGCAAGAAGCGAAGGTCGTGCTGAAGGACGAGCCGAAGGACGTGCGGAAGGCGCAAAACAACGTTCCATCGAAATGGCGCGCAAACTCAAATTGAAAGGCACAATGTCTGATGAAGAAATTGCCGAAATTACTGATTTAACTTTAGACGAAATCCAAAAAATCTAAAAATTTTTTATGGAATTTTTGTAACTTTTTGAAGTGGTAATTTTTTTGTCGCTGAAAAAATCATTATGTTTTGTAAACGAAAAAATTTTCAGCACGGTAATGAGACGATTAAATATAACGTTTTTCAAAAACAATTCGGGCGAAATCGAACAAAAAATAATTGATTTCGCCCGAATTGAATTTTTTATTGACGGTATTTTTCGTTATGTTCTTTTTCTGCTTCTTCAAAATCGCGGTACTCTTCTTTCATTGTTGAATATTCTGAGGACGACATTTTTTGGTAAACAGATATTGCGTATATCGGTTTGAAATCGTTATCGCCTTTACCTGTTGATTTTATTGCCATATATTCTTTGACAATTAAATGTTGAGAATCCGCTTTGAGAATTACAAAATCTGCTTCTCCACGTTTACCGTCATTATCAACCCAATAAATAGTTGATGTTTCGTCGTCATATTCTGAATTTGATTTCCTAAAAACGGGACCTAATCCCATAGACAAATCGTGGTAATAGTTTAGATAATAATTATCATCAAAATAATAATCTGAAGGTCCTCCGCCCAACAACTCGTCATAATATCCGCGGCTGAAATCAACGCTGCCGTCTTCTTTGATTTCGTTTGACGAAACCCATTTCCAAGCTTTTCCGGAAATTTTTGAAAGAAAATCTTCTTTGCTTATTTTATTAGGATTTGACCAAACTGTTTGAATTTCATTTTCATTGATAGTAAAATCTTGATTGTCTTTTGAACATGATGGCATTGCGAAAGACATAGCAGTAATAGAAAGTACCGCAAATAGTTGTTTCGTGTTAATCATAATTGTTAATTAATAGTTGTTAAATAATTTGTTTGTTATAAGAACACTTGAAAACAGAAAAACCCTACGAAAATCATCTTTTTTTTTCGTGGAAACAAAATTTTCGTATAATTTTGCAAAAAAATATACGAATGAAAAAATACGACGTTGAATTGATGTTTGATTTTTTAAGACAAATAAAAATCAACAACAATACAGAATGGTTTCACGCCAACAAAAATTTTTACGAAAAAGCCCGTGATGGTTTCAAAGAAATGAGTCAAGAAATTCTGACAAAAATGCAAAATATTGACCCGAAACTTCAAGGTTTGGAAATTAAAAATTGCATTTTCCGTTTCAACCGGGATACGAGGTTTTCTATTGACAAAGCACCTTATAAAAGACATTTCGGAGTATATTTGGTTCCGGGAGGAAAAAAGAAAGTAGGAGCGGGGTATTATCTTCATCTTCAGCCACTTGATAAAGATGATGAAGAATACGGTCAGTCGCTTTTAGATATCGGAATTTATATGCCGCCCACAAAAGCAGCTAAAATTATCCGCGAAGAAATTTTTTACGGCGGTGGCGAAAAACTTCAAAATTTTCTTGACCGTCAAGACGTAAAAGAACGTTTCAGTGAAAGTTTTGAGAAGGACAATTTGTTAAAAGTTTTGCCGAAAAATCTTAAAAATTCGCCTTTCGATAATTTAATCCGTCATAAAAACTGGGATTTAGTTCATTTGCTTTCCGATGAGGATTGTTTCAAAGAGGATTTTTTGGATTACGTAATTGAAACATTCAAAATCGGAAAAGATTGGAACGACCTTTTTAATGAAGTTTTGGAAGACTGCAATTTTGAAAGCATTTTTTAAGGAAAAAATAATAAAAAAAATTTTGACCAGCTGTTTTTTATTTTTATATTAGCATTTTCAGTAAAGAAAGTTGCGATGAGATACTTATATATATTTTGGATTGTGATGCTTTCGGCTGTTTGTCAGAATGCTTTCGGACAAATTAAACAGTCTGGTTCGCCGTATGTTAGAAATTATACGGCAAAGGATTTTCCGGCTAACAATCAGAATTGGTGCATTTTAACCGATACCTTAGGCGTAATGTATTTCGGAAATACAAACGGTGTTTTGATTTTCGACGGTATTACTTGGAATTTAATTAAAACCCCTAAAAAAACAGCTGTTAGAGCTTTGGCGTTGGACAAGGAAAAAAATTCCGTTTATGTCGGCTCTGCTAATGATTTCGGATATTTAAAACCCGATAGTGCAGGCAGTTTGAAATATCAGACTTTGACTGATTCCGTTATCGCTAAAAAAAATCCTAATATAACCTCTATCGTTAAAACCAAAAATGAAGGTGTTATTTTTGAAACGGCTCAGGAACTTTACATTTTGAAAGATGACGGAAGACTCTCTACCGTTACTTTGCCGGTTGATAAAATTGCCGTTAAACCCGAAGACGGAACACGTTTCAAAGGTGTTTTTGAGGTAGGGGACAAGGTTTATGTCAATCATACCGGCGCGGGAATTATGGAATTGAAAGCCGGCGCACTTTTTAGAGATATTGATTTAATAAGAGCCGGACATGATATTTACGCCATGATTCAAGTCGGGGACAGCATTATTATTATTAACAGAGAGGAAGGTATTTTTGTCGGAGATAATTCGAATTGTCATAAATTTGAAAATGAATTAACTCCTTTAATTCTCAAGGATGTTTATTGCGTTTTAAGGCTTCATGACGGATGTTTTGCTTTCGGTACTATTTCCAAAGGCTTGATAATCACGGATAAATATCTTAATGTTATCAAAACAGGTCTTTTGAAACATTATCAGATTTATAATCTTTTTGAAGATTCTTCCAATTTGGTTTGGGCGGCTACTAACAACGGCTTGGCGGTTGTGGATTTGTATTCGCCTTTTTCGCACTTTCCTAATAATGCAACAGGTATTTCGGGAACGATTAGAAGCGTACTTTCTTATAACGGCATGGTTTATCTTGGAACCGATGCTGTTTATGCTTGTCCCATTGATTCCCTTAATGAACCTCATTTTAAGGAACTTAAAAATCAAAGCGGAAGAAGTGCCGTTTGGAAACTTGATACTGTTGGCGGCTCGGTAATCGGTGGAACTAATCTCGGGCTTATTTCTATTAAAAACGGTGTTCTTACCAATGTGGACAGGGACAGAAATATTTTTAATTTTGTAATTCCGAAAGAAAATCCTAATCTGATGGTTGCCGTAGGCGGTAGCGGTTTTACGGTTTATGAATGTAAGGACGGCGTTTGGGCGCATAAAAACGGTGTTGAAGGTTTCGATTTCAGAGTCAGAAATATTGCTCAAGATTCCAAAGGTGCATATTGGGTTTCTGAAAAAAGCACGGGTGTTTATCAAGTGCATTTCAACAAAAACTTTAATTATGTTCAGGATATTAAGAATTATAATTCCTGCAAAGTTTGCCATCTGCAATCGGAAATTATTTGTTTGATACGGGAAAAGAACTTGTAATCGGAACCTCTGACGGTTTTTATAAATATAGCAAAGATTCCGACAAGTTTTTTAAATACGATGCCATGAACGAGGCTTTCAACAACAATGTCGGTTATGAGTTTATGTACACCGATCCTTTAGATAATATTTGGATAAAACGTGTGATTTCCAACAAGAAAGATCCTAACGTACAACATTGGCTTTTAGAGCGTTATAAATATGACGGTGATAGTCAGGCTGAATGTTTGGCAGCACCTTTTTTGCCGTATGCCGACCATATTTATTCAATCGGTTATGTAGGGGATAGTTGTTATATAATCGGTGATCAGGACGGTTATGTGCATTATGACGAAAAAATTAAAAAGGATTTTTCGATTCCATACAAGGCTTTGATTCGTAATGTTGAAAACATTGCTAATGATTCTATTCTCGCCGGTGAGGCTTTTGAAAAGAAAGTTTTGGTTTTGCCTTATTCGGAACGCAGTATAAGAATTGCTTTTTCGGCGGCAAGTTATGAGTATCCTGAATTTTTAAGGTTTAAGACTTATATGGAAAACAACGATGACGGCTGGACGGATTTCAGAAACGAAACCGTTAAGGAATATTCTAATTTGAGTCCCGGAACGTATGTTTTTCATGTTATTGCTAAAAATTGTTACGACAACGAAAGTCAGGAGGCAACCTTGACTATAAAAATTATTGCCCCGTGGTATATGTCGCTTTGGGCTGTAATTTTTTACGTTTTGGTTTTTGCGCTTTTGATTTGGCTTATTGTTAAAGCTTATACAAAAAAACTTATCCGTGATAAACAAAAACTTGAGCAAATCGTAGAACAGCGTACAGCCGAAATACGTCAGCAGAGCAAACTCATTATGGAAAAAAATGAGGAAATCACCGAGAAGAACAAAAGTATTACTGATAGTATTGAGTACGCTTTGCATATTCAGCAGGCGATGTTGCCGTTAAAAGATAAAATTGACAACGCTTTGCCGATTAATTTTATTCTTTATCGTCCTAAAGATATTGTCAGCGGCGATTATTATTGGTTTGCCGAGACTGACAAAAAAATAATTATAACGGCAGCCGATTGTACGGGACACGGTGTTCCTGGAGCGTTTATGAGTATGATAGGTTCGCAGATTTTAACGGAAATTATCTCGGACGGAATTACCTCCGCTGATGAAATTTTAACGAATCAGAATTTTAGAATCCGTAAAGCCTTGAAACAGGATACAACCGAAAATCATGATGGTATGGATATGGCTCTTTGTTCTATTGATAAGGAAACTCACTTGGTGGAATATGCCGGTGCAAAAAATCCTTTGATTTTTATTCAAAACGAAGAGATTCAGACCATTAAAGCCGATAAACAAGCTATCGGTGGCGATCAGATTCAAGAGGATTTTCATTTTACCAAACATGAAATCATGCCCGATGGTAACACATGGTTTTATATGTTTTCGGACGGTTACGAGGATCAGTTCGGCGGGCCTGACGGTAAAAAATTCAAAATCAAGAATTTAAGGGAACTTATTTTTAAAATACATAATCTTCCGCCTGAGCAGCAGAGGGAAATCCTCAATACTACTATTGAAGAGTGGATAGGACCTCAAGGCGAGCAGACGGACGATATTATATTAATGGGTTTTAAACTTTAATTTTAAAAAAAAAACATTTTTCTGCCATGAAGAGAAAACTTGATGAAGCACAGGAATTTGCCAACGATTTGATAGATTTTATTTCTTACAGCCCTTCAACGTTTCATGTTGTAAGAAACATTAAGGCGGCACTTTTGAGAAAGGGTTTTAAAGAACTTTTGCTGTCGGAGAGTTGGCAGGTTGAAAAGGAGGGAAAATATTTCGTATCGCAAAACGATACCGCTCTTGCCGCTTTTGTTGTAGGCATGGGACAACCCGAAAAAGACGGTTTCAGAGTGATTGCTGCTCATACCGACAGCCCGGCAATCAAAATAAAACCGCATCCGGAAATGGTTGTAGGAAATTCTTACATAAAATTGAATCCGGAGGTTTACGGCGGTGCAATTTTGAATACGTGGTTCGACCGTCCTTTGAGTATTGCCGGAAGGGTTGTTTTGAAAAGCAAAAATCCTTTTGTCCCCGAGGTAAGACAACTCAATGTAAAACGTCCTGTTTTGCAAATTCCGAATCTTGCAATTCATTTCAATCGAGAGGTTAATGACGGTGTTAAAATTAATCCGCAAAAAGACCTTTGTCCGCTTTTGGCGTGTGTAAAATCGCCGTTGGAGGGAGAAAATTATTTAGCTGAAATTATTTCAAAGGAACTTAATATTTCTCCTGACAGTATTTTGGATTTTGACCTTTCGCTTTATGATATTCAGAAAGGTTGTTTAACGGGTGCTGACAATGAGTTTATTTCTTCTGCAAAACTTGACAATTTGTCAATGATTCATGCCGGAATGGAAAGTCTTTTCAATAGTCCGAATATCAATGCAACCCAAGTTATGGTTTGTTTTGATAATGAGGAAATCGGCAGTAGAACACGTCAGGGTGCGGCTTCTCCGTTCTTGAAAAATATTATTGAAAGATTGATTTTAAGACTTGGAGGAACTGCGGAGGATTATTTCCGCAGTATTTATAATTCGTTTATGATTTCGGCGGATTGTGCTCATGCGCTTCATCCTAATTATACCGAAATGAGTTGTCCGACAAACCGTCCCGTTATCAACAAAGGTCCGGTTTTGAAATACAACGCCTCTCAAAAATATTGTACGGATGCGGAATCGGCAGCTGTTTTTGCGAATCTTGCTGCTTTGGCACATTCTCCGTTGCAAAAATTTACGAACCGCAGCGACTTGTCTGGCGGTTCAACATTGGGAAGCATTACGACTGCTCAAACCGATTTTAAATGCGTTGATGTCGGAACGCCGATACTTGCAATGCACTCAATCAGAGAGTTAGGCGGTGTTTACGATCATTTCAATATGAAAAATATTTTCAAAGTGTTTTTTTCGATATAATTTTTTTTGAAAAAACATATTGATAATGAAAAAAAATTATTAAATTGCAACCGATTAATTAGTAAACTATTTAAAAAATGGAAATAAAAAACAACCGACTTGTAGACGCGCCTTTTGTAGCCGCTAATGCTTACAATAAGACCGCCGTTATGAAACCAGATGCCATTATAATACATTATACGGCAGGTGCGAGCGGAAACGCAACCGTAAAACTTTTTTCTGCAAAAACGGCGACCACTTCGGCGCATTTCGTAGTTTCAGAAGACGGTTCGATAACGCAGATGGTAGACCTTAACCGTAAAGCCTATCATGCAGGTACGAGTAGTTACAACGGTAGAAGTTCGTACAATAGTTTTTCTATCGGTATTGAAATTTCTAATCCCGGTTATCTTCAGAAAATTGACGGCAAATATTACACTTGGTGGGAGGCTAAAAAAGAAAAGAAAACTCCTGTTGCCGCAAGTAATGTTTTTGTAGGAAAACACCGCAATGCCGTTACGACGATGACTTATTGGTACAAATACACCGATGCTCAAATCAAAGCCGTAACCGAACTTTGCAAAGCAATTTGCAGGGCATACGAGATAAAAGAAATTTTAGGACATGAGGAAATTGCTCCGGGTAGAAAATGCGATCCGGGTCCGGCTTTCCCCTTGGATGCTTTAAGAGCTGATGTTATGGCAACTGCTGCTCCTAATCTTTCTATTAACGATATGTTTAAGAAAGCGATTAAGGATTCGGCTGCAACCTCAATGGTTATCGGCAGGGTAAAAGTGAAACTTAATTTCAGACAGTCTCCGAGTACAACGGCGGCTTTGAAGTCGAGTCCTATTGCTGCTGATTCATATATTTACATTATAGGTCAGGATTCTACGGGCGAATGGTACAATATCCTTCATGAAATTTCAGGTTGGATTGACAAAGAATATATCGAACAGGACAACACCGACAGTGATTATGACGGAGAATTGACCTCTGATTCTGCAATGCTTTACAACGACCAGAAGAAATCACGCCGTCTTGTAAGCGATTTGAAAGCAGGAACTAAGTTTAATATTCTTGAACAACAAGAAAATATGTTCAGAATAAAAGCCGTTGTTGAGGGTTGGGCTTGTGCTAAATATATTTCAAAAGTTTAGCCGCTTAAAAATTTTTTACTATTTACAAAAAAAGAGCCGTAAAAAAATCCTTTTTTTACGGCTCTTTTTTTATTGTGAAAATCAAAAATTAACTATTAAAAATTGAAGAAATCAAAATCGTCGTCGTCATCGTCGCTGGTATAATCGTCGTCATCGTATCTGTCGTCGTAATCATCATTACTGTTTTCGATGTCGCCGTATTTACTTTCAAAATCATCGTCGTCGTATCTTTCAACTTTTGCATATCTGATAAAAGAATCATCGCTCCAGAGTTTTACTCTGCCGTCTTTATCAGCCAAAATTTGAATAAAATCGAACGTTTTGCCTTGGATGGTTTCTACAACTTTGATGTCTCCTTTGCGGTCGATTGCGATGTCGTATTTGTTTACTCTGTCGTGTCTGAACCAAATCAAAGTACGCGAATTTTTAATAAAGAGAAATTCTTTGCTTTTCAAACGGTGTTTGTCGCCGTCAGGAACGGCTTTACCGTCAGAGATTTTTCCTCTGCAAATGTATTCTACTTGTAACTTTTTGCCAATATAATCTTCAAAAGTTTGAGCAAATAATGCGGTCGTAAAAACGAGCATCATCAATGATAACAAAATTTTTTTCATGGTACTTTTTTATTAAAATTAAATTATACTAAGTTGTTTTTTTCTTTAATTACATTATTAAGATAACAATATCATAAAAAATCCATAAAAATTTTCAAAAAAATTAATAGGAATCTTTAAATGTCAAAAAATTATGCCTTATTACAAAAGCGTATAAAACTCCGAGCAACATTATGAATTTTAGGAAAATGCTGCAAAAATGGTAGTCTTTCTTCTCTTTTGCTTTTATAAAACGGTATGTTAAAAAAATCAGCGGTGCTATTAATGCAACCGAAAAATATATTGCCGTTATAGGTTCGTTCAAGAAGTTCAGATAACAATAAACCAAAGTCGCAACCGTAATTGTAAGAATCGAAATGACGGTAATTTTAGCACCTTTTTCGCCCAAAACGATTGCAAGGGTTCTTGCGTTTAAAGTTTTATCGCCTTTAATATCTTCCATATCTTTTATAATTTCTCTTGCAAAATTTGACAAAAATGCAAAAATCGCAAATCCTAAACATTGATACAGAAGTAAAAACGGGTCTAACGCTCCGTATTGAATTACGGGGTTCTGACTGTTTTGAAGTCCGGGAATTTCATAAAGTGCCGGCAAAACCATTACCAAACCCGTTAAAACGGACACTACAATATTTCCTATTAAAAATTGTTTTTTGTAAGTTGAAGAATAAAACCATAATAAACCGACTATTATCGGATACATAAAACCGACTTTCCAAATGCCGATTCTAATGGAGACCATAAATCCGAAAATACAACCCAAAATCGAGAGCGTGATGTGATACGTAGCTGCCGAGCTGCGGCTTATTACGTTGCTTACTATCTGAGTATCAGGGCGGTTTACCATATCAACGGCAGTGTCAAAATAATCGTTGATGACATAACCTCCTGCGGCAATTAGCACTACGGCAAGTATCAAAAACGCTAAATCAAGATTGGTGAATGTAGGTTGCAAGTTGAATAATTGCAACAACGGGTGTATTACTGCAAATGTCATCATGCACATTGCAAATGCCATTATAAGCAGATTTTTATAACGGATTAGTCTTAAAAAAGGTGTCATATTCTTTAATATTAAGGCTTACAAAACTATAAATTTTTTTTAAAACGGGATAATTTTCCAACATTTTTATATGTAAATTTAATATTGCCGTATCGTTTCTTTTTGCCGGTCCTGATTGTGAGGTTATCGGGTCGGAATTTAAGGCTTTTTCAAAAGTTTCTTTTATCAGCGGTTTTAACAGCGAAAAATCAGCTCCACATTCTTGCATCAAAACTTTTGAAACCGAGAGCATATTGTTGGAAAAATTGCACGCAAAAACCGCACTCAGATGCAGTCTAAGCCTTTGAAACGAATTCATTTCTCTGACGTTTGAGGACAAACTTTGCGCTAAAATTTTTATTTTTTCAAGAGTCTTATCCTCAGAAGATTCTATCAGAAGTGGCACGTTTGAAAAATCAACTGTTTTGGTTTTTGTGAAAGTTTGTACGGGATAGATTACACCGCATTTTTTGAAATAACGTTTTAAAACTTCGATGTCCGTACTTCCTGAGGTGTGAAGGACGATGTTTTCGGTTTTGAAAATTTTCGCACTATCCGAAATTCCCGAATCTGCGGTGCAGATAATGTAAATGTCGGAATCTGACGGAATTTCATCTTTTTGAAATACGGCTTTGACGTTGAATTTTTCAGCAAAGTTTTTTAAATTTTCTTTTGTGCGGGAGTAAACGCCGGAAACCGTGTGTCCGGCGTTTTTTAGAGCGGGCACGAGGCTGTGAGAAAGGTTTCCTGTTCCGATTACAAAAATTTTCATGTTTCTTTTTTTTTAATCTATTTCAAATGCTAACAGCGAAATATCATCTGTTTGATGAAGGTCGCCCTTCCAGTCCCAAATGAATTTTTCGATTGCCGTTTTTTGTTCGTTGATATCCAGATTCGAGGTTTTTAAGATTTCCTCTTTGAAATAACGTGCCATAAGTTTGCGTTTTTTCTGACCCCCGAGTTGATCCGTGCAACCGTCAGAATACAAATAAATTCTGTCTTTTTTCTGAAGTTTGATGTTAATAGGCGTAAAACTGCAATCTTTTACGAAATGTCCGATTGGAATGTTGTCGCCTTTTATCGTAAACAATTTTCCATCTCTGACCAAAACCATAGGACGTTGAGCACCGGCGAAATAGCCGTTATACGTTTTTGTGTTATAAATCAAAATTGCAACGTCCATTCCGTCGCTGCGTTGTTCGCCTTCTTTGTCAAGACCGAGAGCCGAGGACACTTTTCTTTTTAGCTGCATTAAAATTTCATCGGGCATGATTTCTTTGTTTTGATTTGCGTTGAAAAGTTGTGTTAAAAACGATATGCCCATGCTTGCGAGTATTGCGCCGGGTACTCCGTGTCCAGTACAATCTCCGAGAGCAGCGATTATGGTATCATTATTTTTTTTCGTGAAATAAAAATCGCCGCCGACTAAGTCCCTCGGTGAATAAATTATGAAAAAGTTTTTAAAATGTTCTTTCGATGGCTCTACTGCCTGAAGCATTGCACTTTGCAAACGGCTTGCGTAAGTGATTCCTGCTGTTAATTGTTTGTTTGCGTTCTCGAGTTTGTCCCGTTGTAAGACCAAATCTTCGTTTATGGCTGAAAGTTTTTCGTTGAGGATTTGCATATTTTCGTGCTGAACGAGAATTTCTTCTTTTTGCTGCAAAAGTGTTTCGTTTTGAACAACGATTTCTTCTTTTTGCTGCAAAAGTGTTTCGTTTTGAACGATGATTTCTTCCTGTTTTTGCGCTAAATCGGTGTTAAGACGGCGTAAATTATCTTTTTGAATGAAAAATTCTTCCATCATTTGGGAAATTACGCCGAACTCGTTGATTTCTTTTTTCAGCGATATGATTTTGTCGGTTTTTTCTGTGTCAAGAGCTTGTGCAATGTTTTTTAGCGGTTGTGCAATTTTTTTCTCCGTATAAAACAAAATCAGCAAAATTGTGAGAATACACATCAGCGATACAAGTATAAATATCGGAATGAAGTTTTTGAACATTCTGACAAGCGAATTTTTGAAAACAAAATATATGTAGGCAACCGTATTGTCATTGTAATCTTTCATTTCTTTGATTATCAGATAATTAGGAAATGTTTTTTCTTTAGCTTTCTCTACATCTTCTTCCGTGTAGACAAGTTCAACTGTTGAATTTCCGACGGCATTCCGATATTGAGAAAGCATTTCTTTGGAGATTTTTTTTATCATAAAAAGGTATCCTTTTGCTTTCTCCACTCTTGTAAGCATATCAGCTGCACTTACAATAGCTGCTCCGTGATATTCGTAAAGTGTATCTTTTATTAATAAATGAAAATCAAAAAAATGTTTGCCGTCCATGAGTTCGGGAATTGATTTTCCATCGAAATTAAAAAAATCAATGTCTTGATAACCGTCAATTTTCCTTTGGTAGGCAATCTGTCCTAAAGTGTCGAAAACGCAAACACAAGTAGCATCGTAATTTTCAAGCATATATCCGATATTGTTTAGCAGCCATTCGTTGTCGGCACCGTTGATGAAACTTGCAATAAATTCGTCCCAAGCAGAATTGTCGCGCACAATATTGGAATATTGTTGTGAATATATGTTTAAAACTTTGTTTACTAATGTTGTACGGTCGTTTCTAACGAGCTGTTCGATGTTATGTTGTTGCTTAACCTGCATTATGTAATAAAATACGAGACTTAGTACCATAACAGAAAGTCCTATTATGGCAACACGTAATATTCCTGATTTTACAGATTTTGTTTTCATTTTTCGATTGTCTACTTGCTTTTTTTGCTCAAATATGAGACCAAATCATCCTCAAAGGTAAACTTTTTTTTGTTAAGCGACAATATTTAATATGATTTATTTTTGAATTTTTTTTTAGGATTTTTGTCGTGCAGAATTCTTTTTTTGTGTGTGGGGAGAAAAATTTTTGCGGAGAGTGAGGGATTCGAACCCCCGGTAAGGTTGCCCCTACACCGCATTTCGAGTGCGGCTCATTCGACCACTCTGACAACTCTCCTAAAGATTTTTTTTACGACGCAAAATTAGAAAAATAATCTTTTATAAACAAATTTTAAGACAATTTTTTTTTCTGAATTTTTGAAAATTGTTTTAATTTTGCAATCTGTAAGAGTATTAGAGTAATAATAAAGTGTGTTTTACGAGTTGAATTTTTTTTGTAGAAAATCAATTTTTGGAGCGCACGTAAAATAGAGGAGAGATAAAATTATGCCGTTAAACATTCCAGACAAACTTCCGGCAATAGAACTGCTGAAAAAAGAAAATATTTTTGTCATTGACCATTCCAAAGCTAAAAGTCAGGACATCAGACCCTTGCGTATTGCTATTCTTAATCTGATGCCTATTAAAATCACTACTGAAACCGATTTGATAAGACTTTTGTCAAATTCACCGCTTCAGATTGAAATTGATTTTATTAAGACCAAAAGCCACACCTCAAAAAATACACCGATAGAACACATGATGCAGTTTTATGTGGATTTTGAGACTATACGTCATCATAAGTACGACGGACTTATTATAACCGGTGCACCTGTAGAACAAATGGAATATGAGGACGTTAATTATTGGAAAGAGCTTTGTGAAATTTTTGATTGGGCGGAAAAAAACGTTACGGCACGAATGTTTATCTGTTGGGGTGCTTGTGCTGCACTTTATCATTATTACAAAATTCCGAAATACGCTACTAAGAAAAAAGTTTTCGGTGTTTTCGAGCATAAAGTTTTGGAGCCTTTGAATCCGATTTTCAGGGGTTTTGACGATGTATTTTTTGTACCTCATTCAAGGCATACTGAAATTTTGGCTAAGGATATTATTGCTAATCCGGAATTGAAACTTCTTTCCGTAAGTGATGAGGCTGGCGTTTATATGGTAATGGCAAAAGGCGGACGTGAACTTTTTTTGATTGGTCATGCCGAATACAATCCTTTGACGCTTGATTCAGAATACAAACGGGATATTGCAAAAGGTCTTGATATTGATATTCCGAAAAATTATTATCCTAACAACGATTCTAATATGCGTCCTTTGGTACGTTGGAGAAGTACTGCAAATTTGATGTTCAGCAATTGGCTTAATTATTTCGTTTATCAGGAGACACCTTATAATATAGATGATATTCGATAAGGTTTTTTGCAAAAAAAGTAAAAAAAACTGCTAAAAAATTATGTTTTTGTTTTTTTACTGATTATTTTTGCAAATAAAAAAGTTTTTATGATAGTATTTCCTAACGCCAAAATTAACATAGGGCTTAATATAACGGAAAAACGTGCAGACGGTTTTCATAATATTGAAACCGTCTTTTATCCTGTCAAATTGTTTGACAGTCTTGAGTTTTTCCCGTCTGCAGACAAGAAGGATGTTTTTAAGGTTTCTGGAATTAAGATTCCTGACGACGGCAAAAAAAATCTTGTGGAGCGGGCGTTGGACATTTTGCGAGAAAAATTTGATATTCCGCCGTTGGAGATTCGTTTGTTCAAAAACATTCCTTTCGGGGCTGGTTTGGGCGGAGGGTCTTCCGATGCGGCTGCTTTTATTAAAGCTGCTAACGAGTTTTTCCGTTTGGGACTCAACCATGAGGAATTGATTTCTATGGCTAAAATTTTGGGTTCTGATTGTGCATTTTTTATTGATGGAGTTCCGAAATTTGCAACGGGAAGGGGTGATATTTTTTCAGATATTCCTGATATGCTTTGGGGGCATGAGATTTTGATTATAAAACCTGAATTTGGTATTTCAACGGCTTTTGCGTATTCAAAAGTGAAACCCAACCTTGCGAAAACAAAACTTTCCGAGGATTATTTGAAGCCTGTTAGTTGTTGGAAAGGCTTGATTAAAAACGATTTTGAAGAATTTCTGTTCCCGTATTATCCTAAATTAGAGGAATTAAAGCAGAAACTTTATGTTAGCGGCGCGTTGTATGCTTCGATGACCGGCAGCGGTTCTGCATTGTTTGCTTTGTATGACAAAAAGCCGGTTTTGGACCACGAAATTCTCTCGATGAGAGTTTTATGATACAAAAATTTTTTTGAAAAAAATGTTTTTTGGAATTGAATTTGTCTGAAAAATTATTAATTTAGGCAGTCCGTTTGCCGGCTTTTTTCCGGTGGACATTTTGTAATTTTATTGAGATTTGACGATTTTGTATCTATGGATTCAAAAATTCAAAATAAGAAAAACCGTTTGATGTTGAACCTTCTGTTAATCGGATTTTTCACGGTTGTCTTTGCGGTTTTGGCTTTTGTAACGCTTAAGAGTCAGAACAGCGGAGTTTATGAAAAAAGTTGCGAACAGTTGAACGATGCGGTTAACAATTTGAAATACCGTCTTGAAACGGAAAATCGGGTCAGTCAGGAAAAAACGGCTGAGTCGTTGAGGCTTTTTGTTCATTTTTTAAGACAAAACGGACAAATAACTCAGGAAAAAGATTCTTTGGGACGTCAGACAACTAATTTTTCCACGGGTGAAACCTCTTACGAAAGGGTTCCGCGTTGGACAGTCAGGGGCAAAGATATTTCTTCGCTTAACGGCATTATCGAAAATGTATATTCTTTGACGGGTGCACTTTCGGCAGTTTATCAAAAAATTCCCGAAGGTTATCTTATTGTTGCCTCTAATTTCGATCATTCTGACAAACAATTACTTACGGATATTTTTATTCCTAATACTTCGGATATTGTTCCGATGATAGAAAACGGCGAAATTTATCAAGGAAATGTGGAAATCCTTAAAAAACAATATGTTTCGGCATTTTTCCCGTTGTTTTTGAATTCTAAAATTTCTGGTATGGTTTCTTGTATGAACCGTTACGAAATTTCTAAAGAGCTTACCGATTATATCAAAAAACATACGGTAAATTATTCCGGTTATCTTTTTCTTGTAACGCCTTCTGCCAATATATTCCTTCATCCGGAGCTCTCTAATGTTGAGAGTCTTCATGCAGAAAGAATGTTGAATAGAATAAAATCGGACACTGAAACGGGAAAAATTGTTACGAAAACTTTTTTAATGCCGGAAAAAGATTATGAAGTTTGTCAAAAGACTTTGTATATCAGGGAGTTGGATACATATATCGGAGTTTGTTGTCCTGTCAGCGAACTTCAGGCTGATAGTCTTCGACGCTTTTATATCATACTTTTGTTTGTATTTTTGTGGTTGCTTTCGATAATGATTATAATGCTTGTTAACGGATTGTTTTTTAGGTTGATAAGCAGGATTTCGGATTTTGTTTCAACGATGGCTAAAGGCAAAATTCCACAACGGTATTCTTCAAAAATGGCATCAAGACTTGCTCCCGTGGAACTTGTTGAAATCGAAAAAGCTGTCGGTTCTATTATCGAAAACAAAAACAAACGTATAGAATTTATCGAAAAATTAACGGATGGCGATTTCGCTTTTGACGGTGGAATACGTCAAGGTGATGATTCAGAGGCGGATATGTTGCTTGATTTGCAAAAATATCTTTTGGTTAAGACCTCAAGTGACAAAATCCGCGAACTCGAAGAAATCCATGCTGATTGGATTAACGAGGGTATTACAAAATTTATTGAGATTTTAAGATTCCACGGTCAGGATCGTAATGTCTTGGCTTACAATATTATAAGCAATCTTGTAAAATATATTGGTGCTAATCAAGGCGCAATTTATTTTACTAACGAAGACGACCCGCAAAACGTAATGTTGGAAATTGCGGCTTGTTATGCATACGAAAAACAGAAATTGATTCATGGAAAATTTTCCGTGAACGACGGACTTTTAGGCAGGGCTTATCACGAAAAAAGAATTGTTAATATTACTGATTTGCCACCGGGATATATTAAAATCGTTAGCGGTTTAGGAGATGCGCCGCCTAACAATTTGATTATCGTTCCGCTTATTTTCAACCAAAAAAACTCCGGAATGTTGGAAATTGCCTCTTTCCATATTTTTGAGGATTATCAAGTTACATTCTTGTCGCGTATTGCAGAAAGTATTGCTTCGGCTATTTCGGGTTTAAAAATCAATGAAAGAACCGAAACGCTTTTGCAACGCAGTCAGGAGCAGTCAAAATTGATGAAAATCCAAGAAGTGGAAATGCGCCGCAACCTTCAGGAAATGCGCCGTTTGAAAGAGGAAACCGAAAGCAAGGATTCAGAAATGCGTGGACTTTTCCGTGCTATTGATGCAACTTCCCTGGTAACTCAATACGACAAAGACGGTACGATTATACGTGTTAATTCCAGAGTGATTGACCTTTTGCAAGTTTCGGAGGAGGAGATTGTCGGTAAAAATCACGCCGATATTTCATCTTTTAAACCCGATAACAAAGATTACAGAAAGTTTTGGGAAGATTTGCGGCATGGTCAAACGCGTAGCCTTGTGGAATCGGTTCAGACGAAGGACAAGACGATTTGGCTTTCCGAAACGTTTTCACCCGTTACCGACGATCACGGCAACGTTGTGAAAATCATCAATATCGGTATGGATATTTCTTCTACGAAAGTTCTTGAACGTCAGTTGAGACTTCAGGAGAGGGAAATCAACCGTCAGATGGACAAGATGAACGAAAAAGAAAAGGAACTCTCGGAAAAACAAAAATATATCGAAGAAACTGAACTTGAGATGAAGGCCTTTAATTCGGCTGTGGATTCTTTCGTAATTAGAGTAGAATTTACCAGACGCGGTATTATAACATCGGCTAATTCATTGTTTTATAAGATTTTGGGTCTTTCCGACGAGGCTGTTGTGGGAATGGATTTTGCAAGTTTCCTTGTCCCGGAAAACATTACTCAGTTTTCTACATCGCTTACAATCCTCTGTTCTGGAAAAGAGCAGACGGAAAAACTCAAACTCAAACTGCCTATCGGAAGTTTCGTTTACATTGCGGCAAACGAATTCCCGATTGCTAACACGAAAGGCGATGTTGAAAGAATTATGCTTTTGGGTACTATAATTGATGCTTAACGATTATGTTAGAGAATACTAAAAACAAATTTAACTCTTTGCTGAAACGGACCTACGATTTTTATATCGCATACGGTCTGATGACTTTTGCCGTGGTTATGATCGGGGCATTTATTTTCGGACTTGTTTTGAGGGAGAGAAAAATCAAGGAGTTCAAAGACGGTATTGACGAGTCAGCGGAAAGAATTTCGCAGACTTTCAAGGAGACGTTAACATCTAAAATTGATAACCTTGACAAACTTTCTTTGTGGTTCGTTCAAATCGGCAACCCCGAATTGAATTTCCGTATTGACAGAAATCAAGCAAGTACTATTCTTTCCGAAAACATTTCTTCGGAGGCGGACATGAAATCTCTTTTTATGGTCTGGGAGCCGAATATGTTTGACGGGAAAGATTCTGTTTTTGCGGAAACCGAATATCATGATTCAACGGGACGTTTTGTGCCTTTGTTCGTAAAACATTCTGACGGTATAGTGGAAAGGGATTATGTTAAAAACTATAATGACAGCCGCGACGTTAATTCCTATTATTATTACAAAACGAAAAAAAACGTAATGATTCTTGAACCTGTAATTCGGAGGGAAAATGCTATGAATCTGCTTGTTATGCCTATCATTTATCCTTTGCATTTCGGAACGAGATTGCTCGGTGTCATTGGTGCTGATTATGTTATTAACAATATTAATCAAAAACTTTCTGCTGTTGCGCGACCCGAAAATAGTCAGTTGTTTGTCTTTACCTCTAACGGCAAAATTGCAGCTTCTCCCGACAAAGATTTGCTGATTGGTAGGGATTTGCAAATTGTTTTCCCCGAAAATACTGATTATTATTACATTAAATTCAGAAAAGGGGAGGAGTTCGAGGAGTTTCAAAACGATACTTACATCTTGACAAAGAATTGCAGTCTTTATGATATTGACACTCATTTCAGCATTTGCCTTATAATTGATAAAAGCGAACTTAACAAAAGCGGTAATTTAGTTTTTGGAATTTCGTTGTTGATAGGTTTCGGTTTGTATTTGGTTTTGGTGGCTTTGATTGTTTTGTTCAGAAATTTTTATATAAAACAAGTAAGGCTGATAACAGTTAAAGCGAGTGATTTGGCTAATGTTGAAAAAGAGTATATGACTCAAGGCAGTCTTTATATTCCTGAGTTGAGAAAACTTGACGGTGTACTTTATAATTATTATCAGACATTTGTAAAAATCAAGGAGTTAAACCGTCAAATAGAATCTTACCGTTATGACAGCGAATTGGACACTTTGCCCTCTGACAATGTTTTTCAGAAGTCTTATAACGGTATGTTGGAAACCTTGAGGGAAATTACTATTCAGGAAACGGAGCGTAAAGAGAAGGAAAAAGATCAACATTGGATTTCTGAAGGTATAGCCGCCGTTAATGATGCGATGCGTATTGGCAGCAACAAAGTTGATATTCTTTCCGAAAATATTCTTATGACTGTTGTACGGTATACGAAAGCCGTTTTGGGCGGAATTTATATTCATACCACAGAAGAAGACGGTGATTATCTGACACTTAATGCAGCAATTGCATTGGGTAAGAAAAAAGCTGTTAAAATAAAAATCGAAAAAGGCGTAGGTCTTGTCGGCACTTGTGCGTTGGAAAAACAGGCAATCTTTTTGGAAAAACTTCCGGATGATTATGTTCAGGTTTTTACCGGATTAGGAAAATCCAAACCGAGGGTTTTGGCTGTTTTGCCGATGCTTTACGACGGTGATTTGATAGCGGTTATGGAGATGGCATTTTTGAAACCGTTGCAAGACTCGGAAAAAGAATTTTTGTCCGTAATATCTTCAACCGTTGCAAGTTCGCTCGTAACGGCGAGAATTAACGAACAGACCGAACATTTGATGCAGCAGTTTAGGGCTCAAGCCGATGCTTTGGCCTCAAATGAGAAGGAAATGACCGAAAACATTACAAAACTCAAAAACGAGCAGCAAAAATCTCTTGAGCGAGAGGTCGAAATGAACGGTCTTTTGGATGCTATTAACAATTCAATGCTTTCGGTTGAATTTTCAACGGCGGGAGTTTTACTTACCGCTAACGAAAAGTATCTTAAAACAATGCATTACGAAATCGCTGAAATTCAAGGTGTAAGCGTTTTTGATTTGGTAAGGGATTCGCGTCAAACCTTGGAAAGCGTTATAACGCAGGTTTTAGGCGGCAAGTATTATGAATCCGAAATCAAACGTCGTACTAAAAAAGGCGAAACTAAATGGTTTTTAGCTACTTATACGCCTTATTATAATTTTGACGGAGTCATTTCGAAAATATTGTTTTTTGCAACTGACATTACCTCCATTAAAAAAGTTCAGGAGGATTTGCTTGGAAAAATCAGCGATATGGAAAGCCGGCTCCAGAGGATGCAGTCGGAAATGGCATCGTTAAGAAACAGTAAAAAAGAAAACGAAAATCAATAAAAATCAAAAAGCTTATGTTTTGTAGTCATTGCGGCAATCAAACAGCCCCAGGTGTAAAGATTTGTTCAGTATGTGCTCAAGATGTTATGACGGGCGACAATTACTGTACACAATGTGGTCAGGTACGTTTACCCGGCGACGAAAAATGTGTTAATTGTGGAGCGGAATTATTTGATGTTATCCGTTTGGCGGAAGAGAAACTCAAACAGGATTCTAATTCGTTTGAGATGACGCCTCCGCCTGTTATAACCGAAACGCCTCCGCCTTTTACTCAACCAGAGCCTCAGCAAATTAATCAGAGCGGTCCTAAGTATTTACCTCAGGAGAGTATTTATTGCCGTCATTGCGGCTTGATTATAAAAACATCGGATTCCAAATGTCCGTATTGCGACACGCCTGTCGGACAGGGTTCAACCTATTGTCAGAAATGCGGTTCGGGTACGATAGCCTCGGATACGGTTTGTAGTGTATGTTCATCACCGCTGACAAGGGTTCAGCAGCCTAACTACATACCGACTACGCCTCCGAGTGTTACTAATTATCAGACTAATCATAATGTTAATATAACTAATTCACAATCATCTTATTATCCGGACAAAAATTCCAACGTCGGAGATAAGACCTTTATGACGACATTGTTGTTGTGTTTGTTACCGCTTGTAACGGGTATTAACGGTGCACACAGATTGTATACGGGACATATTTTTATCGGTCTGCTTCAGTTGATAACATTTGGCGGCTGTGGACTATGGCAGTTAATAGATTTTATAATGATTCTTACGGACTCGTATCAGGATAGTGACGGTAAAAAACTAAGACGTTAAAAAAAAACAAAAAAAGTGTTTTAAAAACTTGCAAATTATAAAATTTACTATAAATTTGCAGCGTAAAAACATAGTACACACACATAAACACACATATTTTAATTTTTAATTTTTTATTATTTTAAATGAACATTTATATTGCTAACTTAAGTCATAATGTCACAGACGAGGACTTAAAAGATTTGTTTTCAACTTACGGGACTATAAATTCAGTAAAAGTAATTATTGACAAAGAGACCGGTGAGTCAAAAGGTTTCGGTTTTGTAGAGATGCCTAACGATGAGGAAGGCATGAAAGCTATTGAAGATCTTAACGGCAAACCTCTTCATTTTGAGGGCGAAGAGGAAACGTCGGATTCGAAAGTTGTAAAAGTATCGGTAGCGCGTCCGCGTCAAGCTGTTCAGCAGCCGCAGCGCAATGTTAATCAAGGCTATCGTCCCAATCAAGGTTATCCTCAGCGTCGTTCATATTACGCACCTCAAGGTGGCTATCGTAACAATAATCAGGGTGGATTCCGTCCCCGTCGTGCACCTTACGGCGGACAGGGTTATAATCAAGGTTATAACAATCAGGGCTATAATCAGGGGTATAACAATCAAGGCTATAATCAAGGTTATAATCAGGGATCAAACCAAGGTTCGGAGGAGATTCCTCAGAACGGCGGTTATGCACAAAATAACGGCTATCAGGGCTATAATAATCAAGGTTATCGTCCTCGTCGTTACAATAATCAAGGTTACAATCGCGGCTATAATCAGGGTGGCTACAATCGTGGCTACAATCAGGGTTATAACAATCAGGGCTACAACAATCAAGGTTATAATAATCAGGGCTATAACAACCAAGGTTATAATAATCAAGGTTATAGTTCACAATCTCAGGAGAGGGAGTTTAATGCTGGTACGCAGAGTACCGAGAATTTTACGACCGAGCAAAATAATACTGAGGGACAGAATTAATATTTTGGTTTATAGAGTTTTGTTATCATATTGTTATTGGCAGATTTTTCGTTCGCGGAAAATCTGTTTTTTTTTATAATTTGGGGACTTTCCCACTCTGGTAAAATCGATAAAAATTGATTTTTGAGGACTTTACCACTCTGGTAAAGTCGATAAAAATTGATTTTTGGGGACTTTCCCACTCTGGTAAAGTCGATAAAAATTGATTTTTGGGGACTTTCCCACTCTGGTAAAGTCGATAAAAATTGATTTTTGAGGACTTTCCCACTCTGGTAAAATCGATAAAAATTGATTTTTGGGGACTTTCCCAGTCTGGTAAAATCGATAAAAATTGATTTTTGAGGACTTTCCCACTCTGGTAAAATCGATAAAAATTGATTTTTGAGGACTTTACCACTCTGGTAAAATCGA
>JAFYDK010000099.1 GCA_017544805.1 Bacteroidales bacterium
AGAAGGATACAGTCAAACCCGCGCCACCATTCAATATTATCTCACCAACGCCCAAATCATTCGCGACAGTCTATCGAAATCCGGCTTAGAGGTATTCGGCGGCGAAAACGCACCCTACATTTGGGTTCGCACCCCCGGCGTAGATTCATGGACCTTCTTCGACCGTCTTCTCCACCACGCCCAAGTAGTAGTAACCCCCGGTGCCGGCTTTGGTCCCTCCGGCGAAGGCTACGTCCGCATCACCGCCTTTGGAACAAGAGAGAATACCAAAGAGGCAATTGAAAGGATAGAAGGGTGCTTGTAGGGGATTATTCCTCTCGGTCTTATCAAAAAACGGGAGGAATTTTTTTTCTGAAATTTTAATCAAAATATAATCGTATATCCTTTTATCTTAATACCAAATCCATTCAGGTCTTTCTTATTTGTGGATAGTTTTTTTTGTTTCGTAGTTTTGTAAAAAAAAGATAGTTTTTCTCCTATTATTTGAAATATTTGAAAAAATGTTTATATTTGTCCGATAATCAAGAAAAAGAAAATACCATGAAAAAAACAATCAAAATCATCATTCTCACTGCTTTGACGCTATTCGTATTTGGCGGTGGAGAAAAAACTAAAGCTCAGAATTTTAAACCTTCTGGCAAAACTCCTTCGGAATTGTCCGCAGCAGAAATCAAAAATTCAGCTGAAGGTGATTTTAATAAGGACGGGGTTAAAGATTTGATAATCAGTACAGATGACGGTTCTGCAATTTATTTCGGCAAGTCAGACGGTTATCAACTTTTCCGCGATTACAATCTTACATTCAAAAACGACGACAAAATCACCGTTAATGACAAAGGTGTGATAAGAATTCAGAGAGATTTTTCTGGTAACAGCGATGTCTTTTTGTTCCGTTATCAGAACGATGCGTTTCAACTTATCGGTGGTAAAAAAGACCGTCATAAGTCTGAACATTACGATTATTCGTACAATTTTTCTACCGGCAAAATGATTAAAACCGACGGCGAAGGCGCAAACAAAAAATCCGAAACCGTGGTAATGCCAAACCAACCGCCTTTGAAATACGGTTGGTTCCCTTTGAGATGGGATGTGCTTGATTTTCTGTTTGAAGTTTACGAGGATAATACGAGTTCGTCTCCAAGCGAAATGCTCATATTTTGTATTTACCGTACCATGCAGGAGCTTGAAATGATGCATTGGAGTATGTGCGATTACGAGAGTTATTATGGTAAAAAATTACCTACCGAAGAAATGGACGGTACTTGGAGTGCTCTCGGTATTTATGAAAGTCCGGGTAGTTATAATTCACAAACTAATCTTACTATTTCAAAATTAACTAATGGTACTTACAAAATAATAATGAATGAAAGTTTTCAAGACCGTTCTTACGAATCTCAAATCAACGAAGACGGTTCCAACTTGGATGAACTTGATATTCCTGATGAAGAAATCTCAAAAAACGTTTATATATTTGATAACGGAAAATTTGTTGAAAATTAATTTGATGTTATGGACGAAAACAAACAAGAAAATAAAGGTTGCCTTACTGAGGTTGCCGTTTTTGTTATTTTAATCGCCCTCGGATTGTTTTTCTTGTCACGATATATGAAGGGGTTAGCAACTTCTATGTCATCAGAAGAACAATTTTTGACAAACCGTTTGGAATCGTTGCCGGTGATTGAAACCGATGACGAAATTTCTAAGGCTATTAGCGGTGAACCTAAAAACTATCTCGTAAAAAATTACGTGTTTAAAAATTCACCAACAATTAAAGATACTGTACTTAATGTCTTGAACGGTAATTATTTATGCGTTGATATTTTAGAAGAAACTTTAACTTATTATCGTAAAAAAGTTATAGAACCGGGCGCGACTCCGTATTATTCTCTTTGGAGAGAAAAACCTTATTGTCAGATTTCTGCGCCGCTGTGTTTTAATAGCGGTGTTGAAATTCTTAAACCTGATTCTTTGGTTTTTATGTTTTCGTTTTTAAGGAGATCGAAGAGAATTTTTGAATCGGAACTCAATCCTGAGAAGAAAGAAAATTTTTCGATAGATTCTCGTTATTATCCTGAAAGGTCTGTAAAAAATTCCGACCCGGAAAAAGCTGTTCAAGATATTTTTAAAACTTTCGGTGATAATTTAGAGGAGTTAGCAAAACGTTTCGGTGATAACGGTATCGAGTTCGATAAGCGTTATAATTTAACGTATATGACAAAAGACGATGAGGCAACATTTGCTGTCCGTCTTGGTAACGGAAAAGCAGATTTCAACGTTTTCGACAGCAAAAACATAGTAATTGTTGGCGGAGATAGCATTACAGGAGGCTCTCAAGAGTCATTGTATGGTAAAATTTGGGCAATTATGGCTAATGTGTTTATGGTTTTGTCGGTAATAATTGCGCTTGGGGCAATAATATATTTAGCAATTTTATTGTCGCAGCGATAGAAAAAATATTACATTTGTTAAAATAATTTTTTTTAAAACCTATTTTCAAATTATCATGAAAAAAGATTTTTTTATAATTCCTGCCATATCATTGTTGGTATCGTGCGGTGGCGGAACCTCAAATCAGAAGGTTCAAAACGCTGATTCAGCCCAAGTGAGTATAGTTTCTGAGGAAACAGAAACTGATACGCCAATCGGAGAATCAATTATTTATGCTGTAGGCGACATCAATAAAGACGGTCTGAAAGATTCTGTGTCGATTTACGGCGAAAGAGTATCTAATGACAAAGATATTCCGCCTTTTATGAAGGGTATTAAAATATTTTTCGGCAAAAATGACGGAAAATATTCTCTTTTCAAAAAATATGACATTTATTCTCTGAAAGAAGATTTATGTTTTGAAACCGACGAAGATTATGCGAGCAGTTCAAAAATTGATTCGCTATATATTTCTAATAACGGCGATTTAACAACAATATTTTCTGTTGGTTTAGACGGCTTATCAACATACAATTATAAAACTCGTTTTATAGATAACGATTTGAAAATCATCAATTTTGAGTATGCTGAAAGTAGCGAATATGAGTATTCGTTTGTATGTGATTTCTTGAAAAAAGAAGTTAAAACAAAATCAGAAGATCATTGTGTCGATTCAGAGGAATACCTTATTACAACGAAGACTGGCACTGTAGAATTCAATCAACTTTTTAGTTTCTTAGAATGTCCTATTGGTAAAGGTTTTCGTTTAGATTATGAATCAGAGCAACAGTCTGACCAAGGCAGCACCTACAAAGATTCTAATTTTGACAACGTAAAGTATGTAAATGTTGTAGAAAAGGAGATAAGAACCAACGGTTGTGATATGACAAAGATTTTCAAACAGTTGGATCGCAAACCGGACGATGCAAAAGGTCAAAAAGATTTCAAGGACGAAGGTATTTATGCTTATTATTCTCTCAATCCTAATGCCGACAAAAAATATACACGTGCAATTCATAGTTACGAATTTGGAGGTTACGATTCGGGATATTTAGTGCTGGATTTTTATAATGGTGAAATCACTGCATACACTTGTAAGGATAATGTTTTGACCAAAACCAACTTACCCGAAGAGTTAAAGAGGTTCAATAATTCGGATTATATTTATTCTTTTGACGACAAGGACGGTTATGGTTCAACGGGTCATAAAATCGAATTTTTGTCGAACGAGGGTGTTAAAAATGTTTATGAATGGAAAACGGATAAATTTGAATTTTTGTCGGGTGACAAACCTGAAAATGCCGTTTCTAATGGCAAAGTGGATTTGCGTGAAATCTGGAACAAAATCATAAAACTATCTTCTGAAGAAGATATGGGATTATGCGGGGATTGTTGGCAGATTGAATATCACGAAGATGCTCCGATTCCTTATTTTGAACAACTATCAACTAAAGGTGCAAATTTGGGTGAGTTGTATTGCTTTCAAGTAAAAGACGGTTATAAAATCTATTATATTGACGCTACGACTGATGACGGCTATTTTTTGTATACGTTTGAATATAAAGCCGGTAAAATCACTATGAAAGAAGACGAATTTTCGTTGGACGGATACAAGGAGTTTGCCTTTATTGAAGGCGGCAAGGTGTTTAGAGCTTGGAAAAAAACAGACGGTTTCGACGATTATCTCTGGAACGGCGAAACGTTGGTAAAAAAATAATAATATGTTCTTATTTAAAACCTTAATTACCATGAGAAAATTAATTTTGATTTCTGCATTTTCCGTTTTAATGCTTGGAGGTGTTAAAGCGCAGACGATTGACGGACAGTGGACGGACGGATTTGTTTTTTACACTGTTGAAAAAACAGCCGATGATTATCATTTTGACGGATTTTTGGGTGAAGACCGCAGTTTTACAATCAGTAAAACCGCAGCAAATAAATTTGTCATAAAAAAAGAAAGCGATGAGGAGTATTATAGCCTCGGCAAAAACGGTTATACCGTTAAGTATATGACATTGACAGATAGTTACGGCAAAAAATCCGAAATTTTAGCAAGTTATGATTCTAAAAATCAGATGTTTTACGCCATAGAGAAGGATCGTACTTCTAATGATAATTTTTTTGCGGCGGGCATTACTGAAATGTTTGAAGGCATTTTGGGACAAGGAACTTTTGAACCCTTTTCTGACGAGTATAGCAGCACTAACAGCGTTACAATCAGAATGTCGGGAAAAGTTTATGTTTTGAAAACAACTTCAGATGGCATAACGCTTTATAACTCTCAAAAAAATGATCTTGCCTACGAGCCGACTACTGTTTTTAAAACTTTCAAATATACGGATTCAGGACAGGGTTGGTGGCCTCAAACCTCTAAAATCGTATTGAATGTTAGCATTTTGAAACTCTTTGATGCTAAACAACTCCGTTTGATGCGTAACGAAATTTATGCGCGCCACGGCTGGCAGTTTCAATCGGAGGATTTGAAAAAGCATTTTTCTAAGTTTCCTTGGTATAAGTCATTAGGTAACAATGCTTCCGTGAAACTTTCATTGTTGGAGCAGTATAATATCAATTTGATAAAGGCTCTGGAAAAATAACGTTCAAAATTATTTCGCCGCAGATATGTAAAAAAAACATTGATTGCGGCGGAATATTTTTTTTATGCTGATGCCGTTGCTTTGTCATAAAAGACTTTTATATCAAGGGGAATAAGACTTTGTTCTCGAATTGATGTTTCCATTATTGAATCAAAAATTTTAAGATCTTCCTCTTTCGCATGAGCAGAATTTCCGATAACAAACAGCGGTACACGGCTTGAATTGCCGCCCGTATCTTTCCAAATCTGACGGGCAAACGAAACTGCCCAATCTCCGGCATAATCATAATAAACAACTCCTATTTTGCAACCGGGAAGTTGGTTTTTGATGTATTCGGTATAATCGGTATTGCTGTTCATTGTAATGCCTAAAGAAACTACTGTCTGAATATCTTCTATCATATTTAAAATAATAGTTGCAGTGTCCTTGTCTAAATCGTTGTAAATAAAGAAAATATCTCTTTCAAGAATATTTTGTTCCACATTGGATTTTACGCTCATTATTCCCCTTAATTCTTCTACGAAAACTATTGGTGAGGTTTTGGATGAATAAACGGTATTTTCTACAATGTCGCGGCGGATATTGTTGATGTAAAAATTTGTTTCGTTGATGTTTCCGGCGGGATTCCAAACGAACATTTTGAATTTTTTGCTTCTTAATTCTTTTGCGCTGCGGTATTGTTTGCCCGCTAAAGAATTATAACCCGAACCTATAGTGTCATAAATGTTTTCTTTGCCTAAAATATGAACCGAGCAATCGCAGTTTTTCATTGTTTCATCAGAATTACTGTCAGAGAAAACCTCTATTCCGGCTTTTTTTAGGACGGTGCATAACTTTTTTCTTGTGGCTTGCATATCGGATGATACTTCGGCTACAAAAACTCTGATGTGCTGTTTAAACAAGCTGATAAGCATATTTTTAATTGTTTTTCCTTAAAAAAATTATGGCTCAAATTAAATGCCAAAAAAAGGGGACGCTTTTGTCCCCTAAAAAAATTAACGTTTCATTTCCCAAAAATCGAAGTTGAAAAGCCTCGGACCTTTTCTGCCCGTGAAAACGAAATAAACATCGTGAACGCCGGTTACATTTGTTTTTGTCGCGGTTGAAAATGTTTTAAAAGTTTCCCATGCTCCTGTACCTAAAATTTCAAGTTCTGCTATCGTTGTGCCTTTGATACTGTCCAAATGAACTTCTATTTTGCCGCCTCTTAAAGCACTTGCAGTACTTGCTGAAAACGTTTTGGGTGAAACATCGCCAAAATCCACGGATTGAAGTTTCGTATAATCGCCATTATGAATTTCGCTGACATAAACGCCTCTTTTCTGATTTTGCTCGGTTTTAACACCGAATGAAAAAGCCATCGTTTCAGCTTGAACTTTTGTGTAAGGATTGAAATTTTTTAGCGGTTTAACGCCTTCGTTTGTAGGCATAATGGTCGGAAAACTGCCGTCAGGGTTGTATTTGAACTCTTCTACGGCAATGCTGCGTCCGAATCCGCCGCCTTTAGGAAGTTTTCCCGTGTGATAAAAGAAGTACGAATGTCCTTTGTAATCTGTTACACCACAGTGATTCGTAAACGAACCAGTCTCACAGAGCGGCATTATTTCGCCTGCATAACTCCAATTGCCGGGAAGTTTGTCCGAAACGGAATACGAAATATGTTCGGGGACACCGCCTGAGGCATAAAGAAGTTGATATTTACCATTACGTTTTGTCAGCCAAGGACCTTCAACATAACAGTCTTTGTAAGTTTTGCCTTCTTCGCGTTTTCTCATAACGGGTGCACCGAATGACTTTTCGTCCATCTCTACAAGGCCTAATTCGCCGCTGTAAGATACCATGTCTTCGTTTAATTTTAGATAATAAACTTGAGGGTTGCCCCAGAAAAGCCAAGCTTGATTGTCATCATCAATAAAAACCGTAGGGTCGATGTTGTCCCATGAGCCGTTGTCAAAGAGTGGTTTGCCGAGTGCGTCTTTGAAACCGCGAACGGGATTGTCAGAAACGGCAACACCTATTGCCATTCCGTTTGTTAATTTGGAATGTGCGCAGATATACCAATAAAATTTTCCGTTGCGATAAATCGTCTGTGCTGCCCAAGCTCTGTCATCTGCCCACGAAAACGTTTCCAATGCCAAAGGAGAACCGTGGTCGGTATAATTTACCATATCGTCGGTCGAATAAACTCTCCATTCCTGCATCCAAAAAAAGTCTGCGTTGTCCTCGTCGTGTCCCGTGTAGACGTAAAGTCTGTCGCCGTGAACCATAGGCGCGGGGTCGGAGGTAAAACATGTTTGAACTACCGGATTTTGCGCATTTAGAACGTTAGCCGTCAAAAGTGCTGATGTCAAAACTATTGATTTGATTTTTTTCATAATATATTTTTATTAAGTAAAAATGTTTGCGCAAAAGTAATAAAAAAAATGTAAATTTGCGCCTTGAAAAATATTATTGAAAATGTCTTTAAAAACTAAAGGAATTATAGCCGGAATTATAGCCGCCGTTTGTTACGGAACCAATCCATTAGGCGTACTTTATCTTTATCAAGAGGGTTTAAATACTGTATCTACAGTGTTTTACAGATATTTAACAGCGATTGTGATGTTGGCTGTGATTATGATTTTTAAGGGTGATGATTTCAAAATTACTAAAAGGGAACTTTTGGCGACTTCGTTTCTCGGAGTTTTTTTCGGATTGTCATCTTTGATGCTTTATGAAAGTTTCAATTATATGGACGCCGGAGTTGCCTCAACCGTGCTTTTTTCTTATCCTGTAATGGTTGCCGTTATAATGGCTACATTTTTTCATGAAAGGATTTCTTTGACAACTATTTTATCTCTTGCACTTGCTTTGGGCGGTATTATAATGCTTTCAAAAGGTGGCGGCAATAGTAATGTTTCTATGACGGGAATTATTTTGGTGATTTGTTCGTCTTTGACATACGCCGTTTATATTGTTTCCGTTAATAGAGCCGATGTTAAAATGAATCCGATAAAATTTACGTTTTTTATAGCCGTGTTTGCCCTTTTGATGTTTGTGGGTTATTCGTTTTTCGGTCAAAACAATTCAATTCAAATCTTAACAAGCGGAAAATCATGGTTTTGGGCAGCGTTTTTAGGATTTTTCCCGACGGTGATTTCTCTGATTTTTATGAACATTTCCATAAAATTGGTTGGCTCCACACCGGCTGCAATAATCGGCGCATTAGAGCCTTTAACAGCTGTTATAATAGGTTGTTGCGTGTTTTCAGAGGCTTTCTCGTCAAAACTTTTTTTAGGAATCGTGTTAATATTATCTTCGGTAATATTAATTGCGGGAGGAAAGAAAAAAGTTATCGGGCAATCAAAGTGTCAATAAAAACCGTACTTGCCGAAAAATAACCTGCTGTTTTTATTATCGGATTGTCGCTTTCGATGTTGGTGTGCAAATTACCGTGTGCCTCGTCGAAATAGCCTCCTGACCAAAGTGTTTCCGCTAAAAGCGAACGCAAATATTTTTCGTAATCTTTGTCAATGGAGTATTTTCTCTCTATGATTTGAGTTCCTCTTGGAAAAAATGTTTCTTGAATTTTGGGTGCAAAAAGTTGCGAAATGTCCACCGTTGTCAGCGAATAATAATATAAAGTGGCGTTTTTTTGTGCATTGTTTTCCGCCCAAGATAGTTTTAAAACATATTTTGCGGGATTTTCCAAAACGTAAGGCTCTGCCACTGTATTAACGGACATTTTGTCAGGAAAAATATTGTAAGTAATTTTATCAGGCGGTGTTACGGGGAGCATTGTAGTTTGAGCACTGAGAACCGCGCCTCTGATTTCGACGTGGAGCGAATACAAATTGCCCGTGATGCCTGCAAACTTATCCGTCGAAGTATAAATTCCGTCAGATGTCTCTTTGTAAAGATACGTGCTATCACCGGAGGTAACGGCTACTTTTGCTCCTCTTAATGCTATCCGAGCCGTGTCTTGATAGTCCGAAAGCATTGAAAGATAAACGGTATGGTTTATAAACTCGTTTGTAATCTCGCCTTCGACCACAACGGTATTTTTCTGTATTTCGTCTATGCTAAAAGGAAACTCATGAACGCATGACGAAATACAGAAAACTATTAAGACGGTACTAATAATCGCCTTCATTGAATTCGTTAAATTCGTTGAATTTGCCGTTGTATTCTTCACTATCTATTGTGCTTTCAAGATTTGTACCAGTGTTTTGAGTTGCATTGCTTTCATCAACGTATTTGCTGTAATCTTCGGGAATTTCAAATCTTAATTCTACCGGATAATCTTTTGATAATTCGGGGTCAGCGTAGATTTTTTTCATGTAAAGACACCAAACCGGAAGTGCAAGTCTTGAGCCTTGTCCCCAGTCGCCTCTTGAAAACTGTATTGACCTTTCTTCACCGCCGGTCCAAACGCCTGAAACAAGTCTCGGTGTTATGCCCATAAACCAACCGTCGGCGTTGAGGTTTGTTGTACCTGTTTTGCCGCCGCAGTCAGCCGTTATGCCGAAACCGTAAGAGCCTGTTGCGCGGCTTGCCGTTCCTCCGTGTGTTACTACTCTTAACATTTCAACCATTTTATAGGCTTCGATGTCTTCCATCGCTTGTTCGTGTACGGATTGGAAGGTGCTGACAACATTGCCGTTTTTGTCTTCAATTTTTGTAACAAAAACCGGCGAAGTCGAGAAACCGTTGTTAGCAAAACCGCAGTAAGCGGCAACCATTTCTTTCAATTTAACCTCTGCCGAGCCTACACAGATACTCGGAGCCTCAGGTATTGGGGAGATAACACCCAATTTTTTTACCAATTCCAGAACTGTTTTGGGAGAGGTTTGTTTCATACACCATGCCGAAATCTGGTTAAGACTAAGACCTAAACCGACTGAAAGCCTAATCATCTGACCGTCTTTTGAGGATTGTGAAAATTTAGGCGTGTAAACGGGTGGAATACCGCCCGGATTATCAATCGTGTATTCAACGTTTGCCACCAAATGGTTAGGTTGAATTTCTCTGTGGTTTAAGAACATAGCCGCATAAACGAACGGTTTGAAAGTAGAGCCTACTTGTCTTCGTCCCAAACTTACGTGGTCGTATTGGAAATAATGATAATCAATACCGCCGACGTATGCTTTAACGTGTCCTGATTCGGGTTCCATACTCATCATACCGCAGCGTAAAAATTTTTTGTAATATAGAATAGAATCCCACGGGGTCATAACCGTATCAACGCCTTCTGGATGCTGCCAAGTGAAAACCCTCATGTTGGTCGGAGTCATAAATTGTTTCATGATCGTAACGCTGTCGAGTTTATCAACCTTGCTGCCGACTCTCCATCGCTCTGTTCTTTTTACAGATTGATTCATGATTTGTTTTATTTGAGCCTCGGAAATCCTTGCACTGAACGGACGGTTGTTTTTATGTTTTTGAATTTCAAGCCTTTCAAAAACCGACTGAAGTCCTTCTTGTTTTTGATTGCCGAGCATATAGCCCGTTCCCATGTGTTCTCTTACAGCTTCTTCGGCGTATTTCTGCATACGGGAGTCTATCGTTACGTAAATCTTTAAACCATCGTTGTAAATGTCATAGTTTTCTCCGTTGGCTTTCAAGTTCTTATTGCACCAGCCATAAAGCGGATTGTTTGCCCACATTGTGGAATCTTCCTTGTAAATATCCTCCTGCCATGAAGCATATTTGCTCCTTTCGGGTTTTTTAGCCGTCATGGTCGTTCTTAAAAATTCCCTAAAATAAGGTGCAAGACCTTCAACGTGAGTGTCTTGTGAAAAATGCAAAACAATATCCGTGGCTTTGAGCGATTCAAATTCCGAATGTGAAAGCATTTTGTAGTTTTCGACAACTTTTTTCAAATCCGTCTGATATTTCTCTATTTGCGACAAAACCGTATTTCGGCGGTTTTTAGAGTTTTTCGGATTGGATTTCGGACTATATTTTGTTGGTGCTTTTAAAAGACCTACAAGTACAGAGGCCTCTTCCAATTTTAAATTTTCTGGTTTTGTATCAAAAAAAGTTTTAGCGGCAGCCTCAATACCGAAAGCGTTATGACCGAAACCTACGGTGTTGAGATACATACTCATGATTTCTTCTTTGCAATAACGGCGTTCAAGTTTAACGGCTGTTACCCATTCTTGAAGTTTCATGACGATTTTACCCATCAAACCTTTAGGACGTTTGTGGTCACGCATATTATAAAGGTTTTTGGCTAATTGTTGCGAAATCGTACTACCGCCGCCTGATGAAGTGTTTCTTGTAACAAGACCTTTTGCAACGCGGAAAAGCGACTGAAGGTCGATTCCGTAATGCTCGTAAAATCTTACGTCTTCCGTTGCAAGTAATGCCGCTTTTATATTATCGGGAATATTGTTGAAACGGTTTTCCGTCGTGCGGTTTTCTTTGTAAAACTTACCTAAAAGTACTCTGTCAGCAGAGATAATTTGAGAAGCAAGACTGCTTTTGGGATTTTCTAATTCTTCAAAATCAGGTACATAGCCTAAATTGTCAGTTCCTATCATAAATAGGATTACAAATGCTGCTATTACGGGTATCAAAAAACCCGCCCAAAGAAGTATAAAAAAATTACGTTTTGTTTTTTCACTCAGTTCCATTTTTCTTATAAAAAAGTGCGTTGCAAAATATTTTGCAAATGTAATAAATAATTAGAAATATCCGCATTAAAAAAAATAAAAAAAAAGTTTTGATTTTTTTCTTTTGAGCGGATTAAATTAATAAAATATTAAAACGAAAATCTGAAAAATGTTAATATCTTTGCGCAGAAATTAAAACAAATTTCTTCTTTTTCTCAGATAAAAAAACTATAATGGATACATTAGTTAATGTTCTTTCTTTGATCGGTTCGCTCGGAATGTTTCTTTACGGAATGAAAATCATGAGCGACGGATTGGAGAAATTTGCCGGAGACAAACTCCGCGCCGTATTGGCAGCCATGACCAAAAACCGCGTTATGGGAATTTTTACAGGCCTAATAATCACGGCTTTAGTGCAGTCGAGTTCGGCAACCACGGTGATGATAGTAAGTTTTGTGAATGCCGGTCTTATGACTCTAAAACAATCAATCGGAGTGATAATGGGCGCAAACATCGGTACTACCGTAACGGCGTGGATAATTTCAGCTATAGGTTTTAAAATTAACATTTCGGCATTTGCCATTCCGCTTTTGGCTTTCGGGCTTATTTTTATCTTTTCGAGCAATTCTAAGCGGAAAAGTTTCGGTGAATTTATTTTCGGTTTTTCATTTCTTTTTATGGGTCTGAATTTTCTTCAGACTGCGGCAAACGATTTAGATATAGGACATTATGTGGCATCAATGCTTGCTGGCATTGCAGATGATAGTTTTTGGATAATATTGCTTTTTGTATTTATCGGTATGGTTATAACCTGTTTGGTGCAGGCCTCGGCAGCAACAATGGCGATTACGCTTATGCTTTTTGATATGCACATTCCGGGATTCGGATTTGAACAGGCAGCGGCTTTGGCAATGGGTCAGAATATTGGAACTACGGTAACGGCTTATTTAGCCTCTATGACGGCAAACCTTCCGGCAAGAAGAACGGCTTTGGCTCACATGTTTTTCAATGTTTTTGGCGTTATTGTCGTTTTAATAATGTTTTATCCGTTTTGTAACGCTGTAAGTTGGTTTACAACTGACGTTTTAAGAGCCGCTAATAACGATTTGTTCAAACTTTCGGCTTTCCATACGGCTTTCAATGTTTTCAATACGCTTTTGTTGGTTGGATTTGTTGATCAAATAGAAAAATTTGTTTGCAAAATTCTTCCGAATAAAACCGGTCAGGACGATGAATATCGTTTGAAATATATTTCCGGAGGTTGGTTTTCAACATCGGAAATGGGATTGTTGGAGGCCAAGAAAGAGATTTTTAATTTTGCCGAGCGTTGCAACAAGATGTTTGCATTCGTTAAAAAAATGTTAGAGGTTTCCGATAAAAAAGATTTTAAGGAGTTGTATGACAGAGTCGAAAAATACGAGGGCATAACTGATAACATGGAAGAGGAAATCGGAAAATACCTTGGTAAAGTCAGTGAAGGAAAACTTACGATTGAGTCCAAACTCAAACTTCAAAAAATGCTGAAAATGATTTCTGAATTGGAAAGTATCGGCGATGCTTGTTTTAATATTGCGCGGACGATAAATCATAAACGCGAAAAAGTTTCGGAGGATTTTACGAAGGAACAATCAGAAAATATTCTTAAAATGTTTGAATTAGTTCAAGTTGCATTGGATCACATGGTTGCGCAGACAGGTAGGGACGAAGACGAGAAAGCCGATATTGCAACTACGATTAAAAACGAAAATGCAATCAACGAGTTCAGAAGTTTGACCCGAAACCAAAATACTCAGGCTTTAACCGAAGGAAAATACGGTTATGCTTTGGGTTCGCATTATATGAACGTTATTTCCGAGTGTGAAAAACTCGGCGATTATATTTTGAATGTTGTTCAAGCGAGCGACTGATTTTTTTTACTAAAAAGGGGATTTTTTTTTAATATTAGAAAAACGGCATTATAGATGGGTATAGTCGGAAAAATGTAAAAAAAAATAGGAAAAAAGAAAAAAATAATATTAAAAACTTGGTTGGTAAAAAAAAATGTATTTATCTTTGCAACGTAAAAACCATTGAAAAGGTTTTCATAAAAAATGTGAAAAATGAAAGAAATTCAAGACAAATATATTTATAAGTCATCGGAAGTAGCGTTACTGATTGCGGCTATTGCTAACCGTAGAAAAATTGTTATAAACGCAACGAAACTTCAGAAACTTCTTTTCATTGTTTACGGTTCGTTTTTATCTCTTTATAATTTAAGGCTTTTGGACGAAAAACCTCAATGTTGGCCTTATGGTCCGGTTTTTCCGAAATTAAGAGAGGATTTTATTGCGGAGGATTTTTCTAAAGTGAATTTTTCCGACATGAGAATTCCTAAAAAAGTAAAAAACGATCACCGTTTGCAAAATGTCGTGGATTTTGTTTTCAACGGGTTTGGTTTGTGGTCTGCTGGCGATTTGAGTGCGTGGTGTCTTAATTCGCTGCCTTGTAAGGCTACTCCAGATACGGGGCAGATTATAGACGATGATTTAATAAGGACTTTTTTTAATTCAATAATCAATAAATAACTACTCAACTATGGCGACTAAAAAAAGCGGGCTTAACTGCTCATGGAAATCTGGCGTTAAAAAATCTTCGGAAAAAATTCCTGACGATGATTTAGATATTAGGGATTTGGATTATCAACACGGTAAACGTTATAGTCAAGATACGCAGCAGCGGAAGAATCTTGCAACATGGGTTACTACGATAATTTCCGTTTGGCTCGGTTCTATTTTAATAATTTTTGTTTGCAGCGGTTGCGGAGTTTTGGTTTATGAATCTTCCGTCATCATTGCATTGCTTTCAACAACTACCGTTAATATTATCGCTTTGGGCGTAATCGTTATGAAAGGACTTTTCGGTGATGCGAGCCCTAAACTGTCTTAACACAAAAAACTATATCAAATACAAATCAATGTCCTTGTATTTAATTGAGAATTTTTTGCTCAAAAAGGCATTGGTCAAAAAACCATTGTAACAGTAAACGCTCGGACGTATGAGTCTGTTGTATTTGATTTCTTGATAAATTCCGCCTCTTGTATATATATCATTTATAAGCGGATATAATACGTTACTTAAAGCAATACTTGCAGTTCTTGGAACAAGCGAAGTTATGTTAGGAAGACAATAATGAGTAATGCCTTTGTATTTAAAGGCTGGGGTTTTAAGGCTTGTCGGTCTTGAAGTTTCAAAACAAGAGCCCGTTTCGATATTCAAATCTATTATCACGCTACCTTTCTTCATCGTGGAAACCATTTCTTCCGTGATAATAGGGTAGGGCTGTGATTTGATACATTTAGCACCAATAATAACATCTGCCGAGAGAAGGGCTTTGCTTAAAACTTGCGGTTGAAGTACGGAGGTAAAGATTTCCCTTCCGAGTTCATTTGTAAATTTTGATAGTTTATAAACTGATGCGTCAAAGACTTTGACTTCAGCACCTAAACTCAATGCTGTTTTAGCCGCAAACAATGCCGCAGCTGAGGTTCCTAAAATTACGACTGAGGTCGGAGAAATACCTGTTATCCCGCCTAAAAAAACGCCTTTGCCGCCACTTTGTTTACCTAAATATTCAGCGGCGATAAAAATTGCATTTTTGCCGGCTATCTCGCTGTTAATAAAGCTGATAGGATAAAAATCCGTATCGGTTTGAATATATTCCAAAGCGATTGCAACCGCACCTTTTGACATTATCGCCTCGATGTTTTCTTTTTTTGCTTGCGCTATGCCAAGGCATGAGATTACGGTTTGATCTTTTTTTAAATGCTTGATTTCGTCGGAGTTCAGGGGCGAAACTTTTAGGATAACATCCGATTTGAATAATTCTTCTCTTGAAGGAGTAACTTTTGCTCCTTGTTTTGAATATTGTGAATCTTCATAACCGGCTTGCTCTCCGATACCCGCTTCTACGGTTATGGAAATGCCACAGGCCGACAAAACGGAAATTCCCAGCGGTGTTAAAGCTGCGCGGGTTTCTATTTCTTTGTTTTCTTTCAAAACCGAAATGCTGAACTTCGGTTTTTCCGAAAGAACGTTTTTTTTCTTTTCTTTCGGCATTAACGAACATGATGTCGGCATGGTTTCCTCTCTTGTTAAAAAAAAATTATGAAATGCTTATAATACGTTTTGAATCCCGTGTTTCGCGGATTTTTACCTCGATATAGTTTTCGGGCAGAATGTTCATAATCGTTTCAGGCCACTCTATAAAACAATAACTATCGCTGTACAGATATTCTTCTGCACCGGCAGCCATTGCCTCTTCGGTGTCTTTTATGCGGTAAAGGTCGAAGTGATAAACTTTTTCGCCGTTTTCTCTTAAATATTCGTTTACGATTGCAAAAGTAGGCGAACTAACTTCATCCTTTACTTTAAGTTCTTTGCATAACGCTTTGATAAACGTTGTTTTACCTGTGCCCATCGGGGCTAAAAAAATTACGCAGCGCGAGTCTTTATGTTCTTTGGAAATATAATCCAAAAACTCTTTTGCCGCATTTGAAATTTCTTCTAACGAATTTACTAAAATTTCTTTCATTATTTCAGTTTTTTAGGGGTTAACGTTATCAGCGGAATCAGCATTTCTTCAAATGAAATACCGCCGTGCTGAAGCGTTTCTTTGTAATAATTGACGTATTGATTGTAATTGTTCGGATAAACAAAAAAGTCTCTGTTGCGGGCAAAGACGTATTTTGAGTTGATTTTAGGCGAGGGCAGTTGTGCTGCTTGCGGTTCTGAAATCAAGAAAACGTCTTTTTTGCCGAATTGCAAGTCCTGACCGGTTTTGTATCTGATGTTTGATGTAATTTGTTTTTCTCCCGTGATTTTTACCGGTGTGTTTACTTTTATGGAGCCGTGGTCGGTTGTGAAAACTATTTTACAATCGGATTGAGCCAAAAGTTTTATCAGCGGATAAAGCGGTGAATGTTCAACCCACATTTTTGTAATTGCACGGTATGAGGGAATATCGTCTGCCAAATCTCTTAACATCGGCAGTTCCGTTCTTGCGTGCGAAATCATGTCCACAAAATTATAAACGATGATATTCAGCGGGTTAGACAAAATAAGATTGATTTTTGAGTTGATTTCGTTGCCGTCCTTGTTGCTGAATGATTTTGCATAAAAAAACTTGAAATCACAGCGGAAGCGTTTTAACATTGTTTTAATCAACTTTTCTTCGTTGTTGTTTTTGGAATGAAGTTCATCGACATCTGTCCATAGTTCTGGATAAATTCCCGCAATCTGAAGCGGCATTAATCCCGAAAACATTGCATTACGGGCGTATTGCGTTGCCGTCGGAAGTATTGAAACCAACATTTCCTCTTTTTCAATGTTGAAATATTCCGTAAAAAGAGGCTGTATTACTTTCCATTGATCGAACCTTAAATTATCAATTACAATCCAAAAAACTTTGTTGCCTTTGTCCAAGAGCGGAAGTATTCTTTCTTTGAAAACATCGGGCTGCATCATCGGACGGTTTTCTCTTGTTCCGTCAATCCATTTTATGTAATTTTTTTCGATGTGTTTGCAAAATTCTTTTTCGGCTTCGGCTTTTTGAAATTCGTAAATCTCTGCCAAAACCTCTTTGTCTTCTTTCAAATCCTGAAGTTTGATGTCCCAATCGGTGAGTTTTTTGTAAAGAACTTTCCATTCTTCGATGTTTGATACCTGCGAAATTTCAGTGCCGAGTTTTTGAAACTCCACTCTGTATTCCTCCGCGGTTTTTAAGCTAACAAGCCGTTTGTTATCAACATTCTTTTTGATTGAAAGTATTATCTGATTGGGATTTACAGGTTTGATTAAGTAGTCGGAAATTTTGTTGCCGACCGCCTCGTCCATGATTTCTTCGCCTTCGTTTTTGGTAATCATTACAATCGGGACGTCAGAATTGATGCTGCGTATTTTGCGCAGTGTTTCCATGCCGGAGATGCCCGGCATATTCTCGTCCAAAAAAATAATGTCGTAGGTATTGCCCGCATTGATTTTTTCCAAGGCGTCAGTGCCGTTGAATGCCGTATCAACCTCATAGCCTTTGCCTTTTAAAAAAAGGATTTGGACTTTGAGTAAATCAATTTCGTCGTCTACCCACAGAATGGAATATTTCATGATTTAAAAAACTGATTCTAAATGATGATTCCGTGTAAAATTAAATTCAGTAATTGGTCGATTCTCGAGGTAAACTCTTCTGCGTCTGAGGTGCGGAAAAGATAATCTTCGATGCCTTTTACTGCCATTATAAGAGCCATTGCCGCAAGGTCAAGGTTTTTGACATTGAAGTAATTTTTTTTGACACCTTCTTCAAGTATATCTTTAAACAACCTTATTTCTTCCTTGTCGTACAGAGAGTTGAGTCTGCGAACAAAATCCAAATGTCTTAGTTTAGAATTTTTTAAGGCACTATGAAAATTCGTGTAAATTTTTATAATGTTCATTCTTGTTAAGACATACACTTTGATTTTGTCCACCGGATTCGGCGTTTTGGCAAGGGCGTTAATGATAGTGTGTCTGAACGCAACGGCTTCTTTTAAGACTACGGACTGAAAAATCTGTTCCTTACTCTTAAAATAATAATAAATGGAACTTTTCCCTTTGCCTGAGGCTTTGGCGATATGTTCCATACGGGTTTTGTCGTATCCGTATTTATTGAAGACTTGTCTTGCGATACGAATAATAGAATCCCTATTTTTATTTTTTTTTAGAGTTTCGTTCGGCTCCATTGCGTAATGATTTTTGGTGTAAAGGTATACTTTTTTTCTTTTTTGGCAAAACTTTTTTTAGTGTTTTAGTTTTTTTTAATTTTAACTAAACAAAAAAATGCAAGTTATGTTTTTTTTTGTACGAAAATGTATATCTTTGCGCAAAGATTTTTTTTATATTCGATGAATAAAAAATTAATTTGGATACTTGCAGCGGTAATGTTCGGCACTATGTGCTGGTTGATAGGCATTCAGTCGTCTTGGTTTAAGTCGGCTTATATGCTTAGGCAGGAGCATTTTTCCGAGCAGGTGATGCATTCCTTGGGCGCCGTGGTTAGTGAATTGGAAAAACAAGAGGTTGTTCTTCAGCTCTCTAACGAGGTGATTGCGGTAAGTTTTGATTCCGTTCCTTCGTTTTCGGACGATGTGGAATTGGACAGAAATTCCCACGTGCTTGTGGATTCGCTTTTGAAGGATTCTACAAAGAAGGAAACTATAGTTGCAGTACCGAAAGATTCGCTTTTTTATGCCGTTACCGATTCTACGGATAGAACTTTTTATTTTGATGCTCAATGTATGAATTTGCATGAGTTTCAGGATAAAATTCGTCAGAGGGTTCATCGCAACAAAACGATTTTCGTAGAAAACCTTGTTAATAATCTTATCAGAAAAAAAGTTGAAATCGAGAAAAGGGTCAGTCCAGAACATATCAAAGAGATTTTGACGGAACAATTAAGAAATAACGGTATCAACATACCTTTTAAGTTTCAGTTGCTAAGGGACGATAAAACACCTTTTTATTCCTCGTGTCCGCTTTGTAATGAGGATAATGAGCTTAATGTTTATGAAATCGCATTGTTTCCTAACGATATAATTTCTCCCAAATGTTATCTTTCAGTGCGTTTTCCGGAAGAGACTATGGTTTCGATGCTTTCGATGCAAAAGCAAGTTGCCGTAGGCGGAGTTTTGACACTTATAATTATAAGTATTTTTGTTATTACGCTTGTGATTATATTCCGTCAGAAAAAACTTTCGGAAATGAAAACCGATTTTGTCAATAATATGACTCACGAGTTGAAAACGCCTATTGCATCAATTTCTTTGGCGAGTCAGATGTTGAAAGATACTGCGATTATGCAAAATCCGAAAAGTTTCTCACAGATTTCTTCCGTTATTGAACAAGAGAGCAAACGTCTTGGATTTCAGGTTGAAAGGGTTTTGCAGATGGCAACAATCGAGAAAGGCAGAGCCGTGATGAAAATCAAAGAAATTTATGTTAATGAACTGATTAAAAAAGTTGTTAATTCGTTTGCTTTGAAAGTTAAGGACAGAGGCGGTGAGGTGATTTTTTCGGCGGCTGCCAAAGATGATATGATTGACGGAGACGAAGTTCATATTACGAATCTTATTTCAAACCTTTTGGACAATGCTTTAAAATATTCAAAGGATGAACCCAAAATCAGAATTACGACTTGTAATTTGAGAAAAGGTGTTGAAATAACTGTTTCTGACAACGGTATCGGTATCAGTCATGATGATCAAAAACGTATTTTTGAACAGTTTTTTAGAGTTCATACCGGCAATGTTCACGATGTGAAAGGTTTCGGTATTGGCTTGAGTTATGTGAAAAAAATCGTGGAGGAACACCGCGGAACTATAAAATTGAAATCGGAACCCGGCAAAGGAACAACTTTTTTTGTTTTCTTGCCGTTCACCCAATAAATTAACATTAGTAAAAAATTAAAGATATGGAAAGAAAAGTATCAGTATTGTTAGCCGAAGACGACGTGAATTTAGGCTCTTTGCTCAAACAGTATCTTGAGGCTAAAAATTACGCTACAGATTTGTTTCAAGACGGAGAAAAAGCTCTTGAGGGTTTTCATCATAGTATTTACGATATATGTATTTTGGATATTATGATGCCCAAAAAAGACGGTTTTCAGGTCGCAACAGAAATCAGAGAAATAAATACGGATATTCCGATTATTTTCTTAACGGCTAAAAACCTGAAGGAAGATGTCCTCAACGGTTTTAAAATCGGTGCTGATGATTACATTACCAAACCGTTTAATATGGAAGAATTGTTGTTGAGAATTGAAGCGGTTTTAAGACGTTCAGGAATTACCGATAGCGAGGTTGTTTCTACTTACAAAATCGGAAAATACGTTTATGATTCCAACAAACAGACACTTCAGTTTGAGGATAAAGACCCCGTAAAACTTACTACGAAGGAATCCGAATTGTTGAGACTTTTGTGCATGAACATCAACAAGGTTTTGGAAAGAAATTTTGCCCTCAATCAGGTTTGGGAAGATGATAATTATTTCAACGCCCGCAGTATGGACGTGTACATCACGAAACTTAGAAAACTTCTTAAAGACGATCCTCATTTGGAAATCCTCAATATTCACGGCAAGGGTTACAAACTGATTGTCTCTGAGGAAAACTAAAAGAAATGCACGGCAGAGCCTATAGTATAGCAATATTGGTAACGTATTGTGCCGCAATGTTTTTTCAGGCGTGCAGCAACAGCAAAAATACAGTTGCTACACGTTCGTTTCATAACATTACGGCACGGTACAATGTCGTTTTTGAGGCCAAAGAGTCGTATCGTAAGGGTATTGAAAATATCGAAAAAAATTATAATGCTAACTATACGGAGATGCTGCCCGTTTACAAAATCGACGACGAGCAGTCTTTTGAATTAGCCTCTTCCTTTATGGACGCCTGTGTGGAGGAGTGCGGAAAAAATATTTTAAAACATTCCATTGTCTCAAAACCGAAAAAAAAATATTCCCGTTACGGAATGTCCGGCTCTGATGAGGCTTTTTATAATAAGCCCGAATATTGTAAATGGATAGATGATACGTATTTGCTTATGGGAAAGGCAAATTATGTTACAAGAGATTATGACAGAGCTGAATCGGCGTTTCAACTTGGTGTCTCGAGGTTTAAACTTGAACCTACGAAATTTGAAGCGCAACTTTGGCTCGCTAAAACTTTTTGGGCTGAAAAAAATTATAACGAAGCCCTCGAGCTTTTGGAAAAACTTAACAAAGATAAACGTCATCCCAAAAAACTTGACGTGGACATTCATAAAGTTTATGCCCAAATTTATATCGCCACCAACCGTTATCAGTCGGCAATAGATGAGCTTAACGAGGCTTTAACACTTATCAAAAAGCGCAAAAAAAATTCCCGCGCATGGCTGCTTTATATTTTAGGCGATTTGAACCGTCTTGCGGGAAATTATCCCGAGTCAAAAAAATGTTACGAGCAGATTATAAAATTGAATCCCGATTATCCGATGGTTTTCAATTCTAAAATTAATCTTGCAACCGTTTTTACTCCCGGTAGCAACACAGAATACATACGTCAGCAATTAGAAAAACTTTTGAAGGACGAGCGCAACAAGGATTATTTGGATAGAATTTACTATGGTCTTGCTGAAATAGACCGTAAGAACAATGACTTGAACTCAGCCTTGTTAAATTACAGAAAATCAGCACGATATTCTTTCAATGATGATATTCAAAAAGCCAAATCTTATTTAGCGGCGGCAGATATTTATTTTTTTAAAGGCGAATATTTGAGGGCGGGGGAATTTTATGATTCTACGATGCAGTATTTGCCAAAATCGTATTCTGCTTATAATGAAATTTCTTTGAAAGCACAGAATCTTTCACTTTTGGTAAAATATATCCGGCAGGCGGAGCGTCAGGACAGCCTTATCAGGGTTGCTAATATGACTCCTAACGAAAGGAAAAGAGTTATCGCTAAAATTATTGATGATGTTATCAATCAGGAAGAAGCGGAGAAAATAGCGAAAACTAATCCTTATTATCAGTCTTCAAGTGATAATAATTTCGGTGTGGAATATACCGGTCAAGATGGAAATCCTAATTTTCAGGGAAAATGGTATTTGTATAATGTTACTGCCCTTAATTACGGTCGTCAGGAGTTTTTGAAAAAATGGGGCACGAGAAAACTTGAAGATAACTGGCGCAGAAAAAACAAATCCGTTACTACCGATTCTGAGGCTCAAGAGGAGGATTCTAAGGCAGAAAATCAAGATGTTCAGGATAACAAAAATCCGGAATATTATATGAAGGATTTGCCTTTGACGGACTCTGCAATGAAGGTCTGTCTTAACAAAGAGGCTGATGCTTGGTTTAGCGTTTCGGATGTTTATGCTGACAAAATCGGTGATATTGACAAGGCGATAGAAACTCTTTTGAATCTTAATGAAAAATATCCGAACCATTATTTGAAGGCTCAGGCATATTACCGCCTTTATAAATTGTACGGTCAAAAAGGCGAATTTCAGTTGGCTCAACACGTTAAAGCGATGTTGGATTCTGAATTTCCGCAGTCGGGATATTCTAAAATTTTGAACGATCCTAATTACGAAAAAAATCTCGCTTTAAGAAAGCAACGTGCTGAGGATTTGTACAATAGAGCTATTGAAGAGTTTTATGCGGAAAATTTTGAAAATGCCGCAGCAATATGCGAAGAAGGGCGGAAGGAGTATTCTGACTTGCAAATCGCAGAAAATTTTATTTACATTCAGGCCAGATGTTTCGGACGGGTAAAAAAAACGGATTTAATGAAGCAAAAATTGGAATATCTTTTGGAGAAATATCCTTCAACGGGTCTTAAAGAGTATGCTCAAGATAAACTCAAAGCTCTTGAAGGCGGAGAATTTGAAACTTCAAAGTTTTCTTTCCATGAGGATAAAAAACATTTGTTTTTTCTTGTCATGAAAAAAAATAATCCGAAATTGAGCGAGATGAATTTCAAAATTTTAAACTTTTGTGCCACAAACGGTTATTCGCAACTTGAGGTTGCGACGAAGGATTTTTCTTCCTGCAAAATGTTTTACGTTTTTGATTTTGAAAACAAAGCCGCTGCTGAGGTTTTTCTTGAAAAATTCAAGAAAGAAAATTCTCAAGAGATTTTGCCCGAAGATGATTTCAGAATTATAACCGTTAGTTCTGAAAATTTTGATTTAATAATAGAAGATGCTGATATTGAAGCATATTATAATTTTTATTTGAAGTAATGGTTTAATATAAAATACTTAACTGGATATGAGAGTGTTTTTATATTTATGTTTGATATTTAGTTCGTATCTTTTTTCTTGTGCTAATGCGGATATGCGGTCTAAAATCGGCTCAGAAGATACTACAAAAATTAAATGCGCAGAAGACAATGCTCCTGTAAAGGGTTGTATTGCTACTGCTAAAAGGCATCAAACGTGTAATTTTTATGCTTTTGACATTAATACGAATATTTATATCGGAAATTCTATTGAGGATTTGGATATTATTGACGATATAACGGGAGTGGAAACTGCGCTTTCGCCTGACGGAAAAATTGTGGCGTATGCTTCCAAAAACGTTAAACCGGGTAGTGTTTATCTTTATGACATAAAAAACAAGTGCAACAGGCATTTGGATTTTCCGATTAGCGATGAAATCTCAAAACCGTTTTTTGCGCCTCAGGGAGATTTTTTGGCTGTTTCTGCATTGAGTCCTGATACACAGCTTCCTAAAATTTTACTTTATGATTTACGAAAAGATACATTTAAAATAGTGGGAAGAGAGAATATGGGAGGTTTCAATCCGACTTTTTCGCCTAATGGTAAAAAAATTGTTTTCCATGACATGGAGAAGGTTTATATTTACGATTATAACGGAAATACTTGTGTAAAACTTTCAAAGACAATACCTTGCGGAGAATTTTGCCCCCAAGACAAAATGGGAATTTCCTCTGTATGTAAGTTTCAACTCTCCAGCGATGAAAAATATATGTATTATACATACGATTATTGGGATTCTGATACAGTAAGAAGTATTGCGTTTGCTTGTTACGATATTTCTTCGGGAAAAATAGAATATTTGAGCAAAAAGGAAAAGTCATGTTGTGATTTTCATGCCTCGGACGATGGCAATGTTTATTTTTTGTTGCAGGATTCCTTGAATTGTTTTTTGTATTTGACAGAAAATGGTTCAAAGAAATCTTCAAAGGTTTTCGGTAAAAATTTTGAAACGCCATGTTCTTTTTCGATTTCTTATTAAAAAAACTTTGAAAAAAAATTTCGTACTTATAAAAAATATATCTATCTTTACAAATGAAATCATACGAACAAGTTAAATTTATAAATAATTAATTAATAGTACATTATGTTAAGAATAAAGTATTTAGCCTTAATATTTTCGGCTTTAGTCCTTGTAGCGTTTGCTTCGTGCAAGGGCAATAAAGGCGGTGATAATGCCGCTGAAAGTAGCGATACACTTTATGTTCCTGATGACGGATACGGCGACTTTGCCAGCGTTGATAACAATGCTAATGCTAACGAAAGTACCGTAACATCAGAAGCGGAAACCAATAACGAGGTTTATATTGAAAACAAAGACGGCAGACTCGTTCCCGAAACAGAAGAAACTCACAACGACAAAGATAAATTCTATATCGTTGCCGGAAGTTTTACTGTTTATTCTAACGCTAAAAAACAAAACGACAAACTTCAGAAATTAGGTTACACCGAGTCTAAAATTCTTGAGCCATACGGACAATACAATCGTGTTACGATCAAAGAGTTTTCAACAAGGGAAGAGGCTAGAGCTGCACTTTCTCAGTTAAGAGGCAGTATCAAAGATCAAACACTTTGGCTTTTGAAACGATAGTTTTTCGTTACCTTTTTTTAGAGAAAATATTTTATGCCCCTGCGGTTTTTGTTGATAAGCGAGAAAAACCGCAGGTTTGTTTTTGAAATGCGTTATGGAGGATAAAAAATCGGATTATGAATTGGTTTACCGAACTTCGGCGTTGATGAAGGAGGTGGCCGACTTGAAGTTGCAAATAAAACAGCTTACCGAACAAAACGAAAAATCCCAGTCGGAAATTTATAGGTTGGAAAATATTTTAGCGTGTATTCCGCCTGATTCTTTGCCTAAGGGAATTAATTTTAATATCGGAAGCAATACACTGCGCTTTAAGATGGCAACGGTTATGTATGTGGACATAAGGGGGTTCAAGTCGATTTCTTCTGAGTCGCATACTTCTGATTTTATCGACGAATTAGATCAGATTTTTATACATTTTGGCGAGATAGCCTCCAAATACAAACTTCAGATTGTTAAAACCATCGGTGATGCGTATATGTGTGCCGGCGGTATTCCTCAAAAAAATATTACGAATCCTATTGATGTCGTTTTGTCGGCAATGGAGATGAAACGTTATCTGAAAGAGTTAAGAGTAACTTACGAGCAGAGCCACAGAAAGTTTTGGGAGTTGAGAATCGGTATTCATACCGGCCCCGTGATAGCAACGGCTCAGGGTAAAAAGAAAATTACGTACGACATCAAGGGTGAAACCGTTAATATCGCCTCACGTATGGCCTCAGCTGCCGACGTGGAAAAAATTAATGTTTCTGTTTATACTTACGAACTTGTCAAAGATTATTTTTTGACAGAGTACAACGGCATTACGCCCGTAAAATATCAGGGCGATTTGGAGATGTATTACATCCGCCGTTTAAAACCCGCTTACTCTCAAAACCGTCAGGTAGGAGAGTTTCCTAACGAAATCTTTCATATAAAATATCTTCTTAGACAATTTACTGATTTACAAGAACTTATTCTTGATAAATTAGAAAAAGAATTACCTAAATATCTTCATTACCACAGTTTTAAGCATACGATTGACGTTGTTAATCAAGCGGAGTTAATCGGTTATGGCGAAGGTGTTGATGACCAGGATATTCTGCTTTTGAAAACGGCTGCTCTTTTTCATGATTCGGGACAAATCATCGGAAACGAAAACCATGAATATTACGGTACTCAAATCGCAAGGGAATATCTTCCGAAATGGGGTTATACAGAGGAGCAGATTGCTAAAATTTGCGCACTTATTATGGCTACAAAACTTCCGCCTAATCCGCAAAATCTTTTGGAAAAAATTATGTGTGATGCCGATTTGGATTATTTGGGCAGAACGGATTTTATTCCCGTTAGCAACACTTTGTATGAGGAATTAATTGCTCAAGGCAAAAAAATCAGTATTCTTGAGTGGAACAAAAATCAAGTGAAATTCTTAACGGGACACCAATATTTCACCGATACGGCTTTAAGACTTAGAAAAGTGGGAAAAGAATATCAAATCGACCGCCTTAAAAAGCTCATCAAAGAAGACGAGGCAAAATTAAATTCATAAAAAAAGGCGGGACAGTTTCACAACTATTCCGCCATCAAAAAATAAACAACTAAAAAAAGAAGTATTTTATAACATGAAACACACTTACGTATACGATTTTTGTTTCAAAAGGTTTCGTTTATTTTGTTAAAATCTGTTAAAAGTAAAATTTTTACAAAAAAATCCTTCTTAATCCCTTAGAAAAAAAATCTTTTTTGGTTTTTCAGAAAAAAATACTACTTTTGAAAGTTGAAAAATCGTGCAAAAAAAATTGTCCGATATTCAATTATGGTGCAAAAATTGTTTGATTTTTTCTTTAACAAAGGAAAAGCATTATGAAAAATAGTTTTAAAAGTATCGGTTTAGTGATTGCGGCGATAGTGTTTTTGTACATTTGTATTGCCACGTATCTTTTGTATTCGGATTATAGATTTTCACTTGATAGGACCGTGAAAACCTCGGATTATTATGCTATACATAAAGCCGAACAGATTTCCTCTTATATCAATATGAGCGTTGCTAACGCCTCGACTATCAGCGAAATGCTTGCCGCTGCTAAGGAGAAATACGATTACGGTATGCTGCCATACGTGGAAACGGCTATCAAAAATTTTGTTACAGAAAACAATGATATTCTTTCCGTTACTCTGACGTGGGAATATGCCGAGGTTGATAGACTTTGGTCGAAACCTACGGGACGACTTGTTGAAAAATTTTATATGCGGGACGGACTTGCTTGTTTTTCTAGGGACACGGTAGACCTTGACGGTGAATACGTTTCGGAGAATTATTATCAGATGAAAAATGGCGCAACTCACGTTTTGTTTACTAATCCTTATATGAATATTTCTGATTATGTTTCAAAAAGTGAGGCTAAACTTTGTTATTCGATAACTACACGTATCGTTTTGGAAGGAAGGTTTTTAGGCATGGTAACTATTGAACAGCCTGTCAGCAATCTTTATTCCATGATGAGCGATATGCCTTTGGATTATGCCGGAAAACCTTTTATCGTTGCTGACAACGGAAAAATCTACGGACACAAAAATTCTGATTATGACAATACGCTTTTTATGGACGTTTATTCAGGCATTGACCGAAATGACGAAATAGTAAAAGTTTTGAACGATGGAATTATCGGCAGTTCGGATTTTGCAGATTCCACGCATTTAACTCTTATTCCTATTGCCGTAAAAGATAACGGACGTCCTTGGACTTTGGTTTCGGAAATTTCGTTAGGAAGAATTTTGAAACAGTCAGGCAGAAAAGTTGCTCCGTTTATTTTCCTTTCGTTTTTGGGGTTGGCGTTAATGACTGTTTTTGTGCTGTTTTTTGTTAGAAAAAATACTTCGCCTTTGCGTCAGGTCGGAATCGTTTTGCGTCAGATTGACCGCGGTGAATACGAGAAAATCGAAAAACTTGAATCCAACGATAGTGAAATTCAAGAGTGTTACGAGGCGGTTAATATTTTGGCGGATAAGATTTCAAAGACGACGGCATTTGCTAATAGTATCGGACACGGCGACCTTAATGAAAAATATAATATAGATAATCCTAACGCATTGGACTTAGCGTTGTTGGATATGCAGAAAAATCTTTTAAGAGCGCGTAGAGACGAGGAAAACCGAAAAGTCGAAAACGAAAAACTTTCATGGTCGCAAAACGGTCTTGCTCAATTAGGTGAATATTTGCGTATGAACAATGCTGACATCAATGAGTTCTCTTTTAATGTCATCAGTTTTCTTGTAAAATATATGGGAGCTTTGCAAGGCGGATTGTTCGTAACGGAAGAAAAAGATGGTATTAAGTACCTTGATTTGAAATCTGCATACGCTTTTGACAGAAAGAAACAATTGGAAGGTAGGGTTCAGTTCGGCGAATCGTTGGTCGGAAGATGCGCTATTGAAGGAAAATCTATTTTCCTGACCGATGTGCCTGACGGTTACCTTTATATTACATCGGGTTTGGGCGAAAATAAACCCTCTTGTATACTTTTGGTACCGTTGAAATTTGAGGACGAGGTTCACGGCGTTATCGAAATTGCCTCGCTCAAAATGATTGAGGAATATCAAAAAGTTTTTTTGGATAACGTTTCCGAGCGTATCGCCTCTACGATTTCTAACATTAAGAAAAATATTAACACTGCCGAACTTTTGGAAAAATTCCGTACTCAATCGGATGCTTTGGCTGTCAGAGAGCAAGAAATCGAAAAATCTTATAAGGATATTAAACGTTCAAAAGAGGAAATTAAACTCAACGAACTTGAAACCGAAGCAATTTTGGAAGTTCTTTCTCAAAGTTGTATTATAATGCGTTATGATACAAGCGGTTTGATTACTGATATAAGGGATTTGACACTTGAGGTAACTGGTTATAAACGTTCTGACATCGTGGGGCATTATCTCAAGGAAATTCTTGCTTTGACTAAAAACGATATGGATAATTTTGATATTTTTTGGAACGAGATTATTCAAGGTGTTAAGAAGACGAGAAAGTTCACAAGGGGTGAAACTCTTTACAAAGAAACTTTCACACTTATTACCGATGAAAACGGCAGTCCGTTCAAAGTTATCAGTGTTGCCGTTCCCGTATAGGAGAGAAAAAAAATTAAAAGTTTTTTGATGTTTGCCGCAGCGGTAAGACTTTTTACAGAGTTTTACCGCTGCGGTAAATTTGTTATGAGCCTAAAATTTCTAAAAAAATGCTTTTTCGTTATTTAAAAATTAACATTTAAAACGTTCTGATTATCATGACATTTCGTCTTTACAATAAAAAAAACAGAAAAAAAATTAGTATTTTATTTGGATTATTAGTTAAAAAATATTTAACTTAGGGAATTAAAAAAAAGCAAACCTCAAGAGAATATTAAAAGGTTGTAAATTATGAATTTAATGAAAAAATTAATACTGTTTTCGTTAGTTTTTATACTCGCAAGCTTTTACGGGTTGAAGGCTCAAGAGCCGCAAATTAATGAAAACTCAGCAGAAAAAGAGGCTTTTGAGCCCGGTGAACTCATTATGGAGCATATTGGCGATGCTTACGAATGGCATATCGCCACGTTCGGGGATTTTCATCTTAGTGTGCCGCTTTTATGTTTGGTTTACAGCGAAAATACTGGGTTTCACGCTTTTTGCGCAAGTAATCTTCATCATGGAAGTGCTGAATTTGAAGGTTTCAGAATTTCGCAGTCCGAAAAATACAAAGGCAAATTAGTCGAAATTGTAGGAAACCAGGAGGTTCGTCCGTGGGATTTTTCTATCACGAAAAATGTTTTCGCTTTGCTGTTTTCGGTTTGTCTTATCGCCTTTATCTTTATTAAGATGAAGTCTTATTACCAAAAAAATCAGGGAAAGGCTCCGCACGGCTTTTTCAATGCTTTGGAATTGGTGGTTCTATTTGTCCGTGATGACATCGCATACGCATCTTTAGGTAAAAAACACGGCGATAAATTTATGCCTTTTTTAATGACGGTGTTCTTTTTTATCTTCATTAACAATCTTTTGGGTCTTGTGCCGATTTTCCCCGGTGGTGCAAATCTTACCGGTAACATTGCAGTAACTTGCGTTTTGGCATTATTCGTCTTTATCATAACTACTATTAATGGTAAAAAAGAATATTGGCTCGAGATTTTCTGGCCTAATGGCACTCCCTGGTGGCTTAAAATGCCCCCGATTTTGCCGGCTGTTGAAATTATGGGTATGTTTACAAAACCGATTGTCCTTATGGTTCGACTTTTTGCGAACATCACCGCAGGTCATATTATCGCTTTGGGTTTCTTCTCATTAATCTTCCTTTTCGGTGCTAATAGTCCTGCTTCAGGTTACGGTGTGGCTCCTGTTTCAATATTGTTTACCGTCTTTATGTCGGCATTGGAACTCTTGGTTGCATTTATTCAGGCATACGTTTTCACGCTCTTGTCATCAATTTATTTCAGCATGGCAGTTGCGGAAGAACATGAAGAAAAACCAGCGGTGAATTAACAATTAACAATTGACAATTAATAATTAACAATTGAAAGTTGAAAAAAAGAAAATTACTAATTTTTAATATATACAGATATGACACTATTAACAATTTTGAATGCATTGCTTGATGCGATGCCCGCAGATGCGGCAGTTGCTTTTATGGCGAAATTCGGCGCAGGTATCGGCGCAGGTTTAGGTGTAATCGGTGCCGGCATTGGTATCGGTAAAATCGGTGCTTCAGCTATGGAAGCAATAGCACGTCAGCCCGAATCGGTAGGTGATATTCGTTCTAACATGATTATCGCTGCTGCTTTGGTCGAAGGTGTTGCATTCTTCGCAATCGTTTGCTGTCTGTTGGTTATCGTCGGATAATTCTTTTCTTTGTCAGAAGAAAAATCCTAACGGATAGAAAAAAACAGTGAAAAAAGTATTCCGCTTATATAAAGCGGTTGGCTTTAGTGGCGGAATACGTTTTTTTTTGAAACATTAAAAAGCATTTTTAATTATGAATCTTGTAATTCCCGACTTCGGCCTTTTGTTTTGGATGGTATTGTCTTTCAGTATTTTGCTGATAATACTTAAGAAGTACGCATGGAAACCTATTTTGAAGATGCTTCAAGATAGGGAGGATGAGATTTCAAAATCGTTGGAGGCTGCTAATGCCGCTAAAGAGCGGATGGAAAAACTTAACGCTGAAAACGAAGAAATCTTAAAACAAGCGCGTGCCGAAAGAGAGGCAATCCTCAGAGAGGCTAAAGCAACTAAAGACAAAATAGTCGGTCAGGCTCAAGCCGAGGCCAAACTCGAAGCTGACAAAATTATCACAGCCGCTAAAAACGAAATCGCTGCCGAAAAAGAAGCGGCTATGGCGGAACTTTCGTCAAAGGTTGCGGATTTGTCAGTGGAAATTGCCGAAAAGATTTTAAGGCGCGAACTCGATTCTTCCGTTAAACAGGGAGATTACGTTAAAGACCTTGTTAAAAGCATATCGCTTAACTAAAATTTTTGCCGACTATGAACAACAGCAAAGTATCCGTTAGATATGCAAAGGCACTGCTTGAGACCGCTTTGGAGAAAAGAGCCGAAGAACAGGTCAGAAAAGATGTTGCCTTGATTTTGGACTGCCTTAAATCCGACGGAAATTTCTCTTTGATGCTCGAAAGCCCCGTTATCGCTGATAGCAAAAAAATTGAAATCTTTTCCGCTATGTTTTCTTCAAGTTTCAGCCCTTTGACTTTGGATTTCTTTAAGATCCTTGTTAAAAACAAAAGGGAGAACTTTTTGAAAATTATCTGTATGAACTATCTTACTTTTTATGCTAAAGATAAGAGTATCAGGCAGGTAACGGTAACTTCGGCCACAGAACAGTCCGACGAGGTATATTCGGCAGTCCGGCAGCTTGTCGCCAAGGCTTTTGATAATTCCGCAGAGGTAGAGATGACAAAAAAAATCGATTCGGATATTATCGGTGGTCTTATCATTCAAATCGACGACAAGGTTTATGATGCAAGCATCAAAACACAATTAAAGAAAGTAAAAGAAAAATTAAAATAATTCATTGAAACTATGGCTTCTATAAAACCCGGTGAGGTATCCGAAATCCTGAAACGGCAGTTGCAGGGACTTGATACGGACGTTTCCTTAAACGAAGTAGGAAGTGTTCTTCAAGTTGCGGACGGTACCGCACTTATTTACGGTTTGTCCAACGTACAGGCCAGCGAGATGATAGAATTTGAAAACGGCGTGAAAGGTATCGTCCTTAACCTTGAGGAAGATAATGTCGGCGCGGTTTTGCTCGGTTCTTCGGAAGGTATACACGAGGGAACGCAGGTAAAACGTACCGGACAGATTGCTTCAATCAATGTTGGCGAAGGCCTTTTAGGACGTGTTATCAACACCTTGGGTGAGCCGCTTGATGGCAAAGGCGAAATCACGGGCGAACTTTATAATATGCCCCTTGAACGTAAAGCTCCGGGCGTTATTTACCGTCAGCCCGTTAAAGAACCTCTTCAAACAGGTTTGAAGGCTATTGATGCCATGATTCCTATCGGTAGGGGTCAAAGGGAACTTATTATCGGTGACCGTCAGACAGGTAAATCCGCTATCGCCATTGATACTATCATCAATCAGAAAGAGTTTTACGACAAAGGCACTCCTGTTTACTGCATTTATGTTGCAATCGGTCAGAAAGGTTCAACGGTTGCCTCTATCGCCAAAACGTTGGAGGAAAAAGGCGCAATGCCTTATACAGTAATTGTTTCAGCTACGGCGAGCGAACCGGCGGCACTTCAGTATTATGCACCTTATGCAGGTGCTGCTATCGGTGAATTTTTCCGCGATACCGGTCGTGCTGCGTTAATCGTTTATGACGACTTGTCAAAACAAGCGGTTTCTTACCGTGAAGTTTCGTTGTTGCTCCGTAGACCGCCAGGACGTGAGGCTTATCCGGGCGATGTGTTCTATCTGCATTCAAGGCTTTTGGAACGTGCCGCTAAGATTATCGCTAACGACGAAATCGCTAAGCAGATGAACGATGTGCCGGAGTCTATCAAACATCTCGTTAAAGGCGGAGGTTCGCTTACGGCTTTGCCTATTATCGAAACGCAAGCAGGCGACGTTTCGGCTTATATCCCGACTAACGTTATTTCAATTACGGACGGTCAGATTTTCTTGGAGTCCAACTTGTTTAACGCGGGCGTAAGACCGGCTATCAACGTCGGAATCTCGGTTTCGAGGGTCGGTGGTAGTGCACAAATCAAGGCCATGAAAAAAGTTGCCGGAACTTTGAAACTCGACCAAGCTCAATTCCGTGAATTGGAAGCTTTCTCAAAATTCGGTTCTGACCTTGATGCCGCAACATTAGCCGTTTTGGAAAAAGGCCGCCGCAATGTTGAAATTCTTAAACAGCCGCAATATGCGCCTTATCGTGTAGAACAGCAAATCGCAATCTTGTATTGCGGTACGCATAATCTTATGAGAGAGGTTCCGCTCGATAAAATTAAGGATTTTGAGAAGGCATTTATCGAGAAACTCGAGGTATCTCACAAAACCGATATTCTTGAACCGCTTTCTCAAGGCACTATCAACGACGAGATTACTAAGGCAATCGAAACGCTTGCAAAAGACGTTGCCGATAGTTTTAAATAGCATTTTATAACCACGGAAAACACTAAAAAATTACGTAAATTTTCTGTGTTTTTTCGTGGTTTTAACTATATGTATTGATATGGCAAATTTAAAAGAAATACGTGGCAGGATAGCCTCTGTTACCTCTACAAGACAGATAACATCAGCTATGAAAATGGTTGCCGCCGCCAAACTCAGAAAAGCTCAGTCTTTCGTTGCGCAAATTGTTCCTTACAAAAACAAAATGCAAGAAATACTTTCTGTGCTTAATGAGACTTTAGCGGACTCGCCGGACATCGTGTTTACGAAAAAAGGCGAAGTTAAAACTATGCTCGTAATCGCAATCAGTTCTAATAAAGGACTTTGCGGCGGTTTTAATAGCAATATTTTCAAACAATGCAATCTTATCCGCGAAAGGGTAACGGCAGAAAATCCGCACTTGGATTTGCAGTTTTATACCATAGGCAAAAAAATTTCTGAACAACTCTCAAAATCGGGTTTCAAAGTCTATAAATCCGACATTGAGGCTATCGACAAAGTTGATTATCAAAAGTCAGAGGCTATTGCTCAAGAAGTTACGGATTTGTTTTTGGAGAAAAAATTCGACTGCATAAAACTCGTTCATAACGAATTCGTTAATCCCGCAGTCCAAAATGTAGGTGAAGAGGAGTTTTTACCGCTGAATTTCAAACCTCAAAAAAATAAATTCAAAAACGATTACATCTTCGAGCCGGATAAGGAAACTATTATCAACAACCTTATCCCGCAGTGGCTTAAAACAATATTATTCAGCGCATTAGCAGAAAGCTTCGCTGGTGAACAAGGCGCTCGTATGACCGCTATGAACAAAGCTACCGACAACGCAACCGAACTTATTAAAGATCTTAATCTTCAATACAATAAAGTGCGTCAAGCTTCTATCACCAACGAAATTATCGAAATCGTTTCCGGTGCCAATGCACATTAATCGAAAACCGCTCGCTGCGGGGGCGTTCCCTTTTGAAAAAGGGAACCGGAAAACTTTTAAGAGATATTAATTAGGGAAAGCCCCTAAAGGCTTTCCCTAATTAATATCTCCAAAAGTTCTTTAGTTCTTTCTTGAAAGAAAGAACTGCCCCGCCGGCATGAGGCGTTTTAATTAAGACAGAAAATGGATAAAATAATAAACAAAGACATAAAATACATTGGCTGCGACGATAAGGAAATCACGCAGTTTGAAGGACAGTATATGCTTGAAGACGGTATGTGTTATAATTCGTATCTTATAAAAGATGATAAGATAGCGATAATGGATACTGTTGGTAAGGCGAAGAAAGATGATTGGCTGAAGAATTTATCTGAGGCATTGGGAGACAAAGTTCCTGATTATTTGATTGTTCAGCACGTTGAGCCTGATCATTCGAGCGTTGTGGCGGAGGTTTTGAAGAAATATCCTGGAATGAAAACCGTGTGTTCTGCTGCGGCATTAAAGATGTTGGGTTTGTATTTCCCCGATACGGATTTTAATGTTCTTACTGTTAAGGAGGGTGATGAATTATGTTTGGGTAATAATACTTTAAAATTTTTCACTGCACCGATGGTTCATTGGCCTGAGGTTATCGTAACGTATGCTAAAGAGGCGAAAGTTTTGTTTTCGGCTGACGGTTTCGGTAAATTCGGTGTTTATGATTCTGAGCCTGATGATTGGTCATGCGAGGCAAGACGTTATTATTTTAATATTTGCGGAAAATACGGGGCGCAGGTTCAAGCCCTTTTGAAAAAAACTGCAACTATTGATATTGAAACTATTTGTCCGCTTCACGGTCCTATTTTGAAGGGTGATGGGTTGAAAGAAGCGGTAAGACTTTATGATATTTGGTCTAAGTATGATGTTGAAACAGAGGGAGTTTTCATTGCTTATTGCACGATGCACTCCAATACCGGCAATGCTGCAGAATATTTAGCGGAGGTCTTAAAACAAAAAGGCGTTAAGAAGGTTGCAATTTCTAATTTGTGCGAAGAGGATTGGGCTGAAGGTGTTGAAGATGCTTTCAGATACGGCACGTTAGTTTTGGCTGCACCGACTTACGACGGCGGTTTGTTCCCAAAAATGGTTGATTTTATTCATCATCTTAAAATCAAAAATTATCAAAAACGCAAAATCGCTTTCATTGAAAATGGTTCGTGGGCACCTCAGGCAGCTCGTATTATGAAAGAACTTTTTAAAGATTCCAAAGATATAACTTTGGTGGAAAAAACCGTAACAATTCGCGGTGCATTTAAGGAAAGCGACAAAAAAGCTGTTGAAGATTTGGCAGACGAATTATTATAATTGACAAAAAATATCAAGAGGCTGTTTAAAAAAGTACAATCTTTTTGGACAACCTCTTATTTTTATTAAAAAAATATTACCGAAAATTTTTTAAATGGCAAGTACAAAAACTGTTTATATCTGTCAGGAGTGCGGTGCAAGTTCTGCAAAATGGATTGGCAAATGTCCCTCTTGCGGCAGTTGGAACTCTTATGTAGAGGAAATCGTATCTTCAGGACAATCCAAAAACTCTTCTGGTAAAATTATCCGAACTTTATCTTCAAATAAGCCTCAGAAAATATCTGAAATACAGTCTAATGATGTTGTTAGAATAGATACTGAAAATAATGAGTTCAACAGAGTTTTGGGCGGGGGAATTGTTCCGGGTTCGGTTGTTTTGATAGCCGGCGAACCCGGTATCGGCAAATCAACTCTTTCGCTTCAAATAGCGTTGAATATTCCTCAAAAAACGCTTTACGTTTCGGGGGAGGAGAGTGCCTCTCAAATAAAACTCAGAGCCGACCGTTTGAAATCTTCAACGGACAGCTGTTTGATTTTTTGCGAGGTAACCGTTGAAAAAATTATTCCGCAGATTAAGGAAACTAATCCGGGACTTGTTATAATAGATTCTATTCAGACATTAAGAACTGAAAATATAGATTCTTCTCCCGGTACGGTAAGTCAAATTCGTGAATGTGCTGATTTGTTGATTCGTCATGCAAAGGAATATAATGTTCCGATAATTTTAATCGGTCATATCAACAAGGACGGCAATATCGCAGGCCCGAAAATCCTTGAACACATGGTTGATACGGTACTTCAATTTGAAGGTGATACAAGTCATGTTTACAGAGTGTTACGCGGAATTAAAAACCGTTTCGGAACCACTTCTGAGGTTGGTATTTTTGAGATGTTACAAAATGGTTTGAGGGAAGTTGAAAATCCGGGAGAATTGCTTTTGTTGCATCACGAAAAAGATACTTCGGGGGTAACCGTTGCCGCTGCCGTTGAAGGTTTAAGACCGTTTTTGATAGAGGTACAATCGCTTGTTTCAACTGCGGCTTACGGCGTACCGCAACGTAGTACAACAGGTTTTGATGGTAAACGTCTGAATATGCTTTTGGCTGTTTTGGAGCGCAGGGCGGGTTTTAAACTAAATACAAAGGACGTTTTTCTGAATATTGCAGGCGGAATCAAAATTATTGATCCGGCAATGGATTTGTCAGTTTTGGTTGCTGTTTTGTCAAGCGATTTGGATATTGCTGTTGATACGCAGACTTGTTTTGCCGGAGAGGTCGGTCTTACGGGCGAAATTCGTCCTGTTAATAGAGTTGAACAGAGAATTTTAGAGGCAGAAAAACTCGGGTTTAAACGTATTTTTATCTCGCAATCGCATCAAAAAAACGTTGCAATCCTGAAAACTAAAATTCAAGTTGTTCTTTCTAACAAGATTGAAGAGGTCTTTAGAATGTTATTTGTCGGAAAAAAATAAAATTCTGTAATAAAAATTCTGAAAATTCAAAAAAAATTATCATCTTTGCACCTTGAAAAATTAAAAAAAGAAAATGCAAACTGTTTTAAGCGGTATTAGGCCTACGGGCGACCTTCATTTAGGAAATTATTTTGGCGCATTAAGAAACTTCGTCAAAATGCAGGACGATTATAATTGTTTCTTCTTTGTTGCTGATTATCATTCTCTTACAACACATCCTCACCCCGCTGACATTCAGAATAATGTTAGAAAAATTCTCAGTCAGTATATTGCTTCGGGGCTTGACATAGAAAAATCTGCGCTTTATGTTCAGAGTGATTTGGTGGAGACAGCCGAATTTTATATGTTAATGAACATGAATGCTTATATCGGCGAACTCGAAAGAGTGGTTTCTTTCAAGGACAAAGCGCGTCAGAATCCTGACAATGTTAATGCAGGACTTTTGACATACGCGGTTTTGATGGCGTGTGATATTTTGATTCAGAAAGCGGATTTTGTTCCGGTAGGAAAAGATCAGGAGCAACATTTGGAAATGACTTGTAAATTTGCAAGACGTTTCAATAATATTTACGGTGTTGAATATTTCAAAGAGCCGAAGGCTTTTTCTTTCGGTGACAAGCTTATAAAAGTTCCCGGTCTTGACGGTTCTGGCAAAATGGGTAAGAGCGAAGGAAACGGTATTTATCTCATTGATTCTGATAAAGATATTAGAAAAAAAGTGATGAAAGCCGTTACAGATTCAGGTCCTACACAGGAAAATTCTCCTAAACCTGAGGTTATTCAAAACTTGTTTACTCTTATGGAACTCGTATCGGACAAATCTACGGTTGAGCATTTTGAAAACGCTTGGAACGATTGTTCTATCCGTTACGGCGACATGAAAAAACAGTTGGCTGAGGATATTATCAAAACCGTTACGCCTATTCGCGAGAAAATCAACGATATTTACAACGATACCGAATATCTTGATAAAGTGGCAAGAATCGGTGCAGAAAAGGCAAGAGTTCAGGCGCAAAAAACTATCCGTGAGGTTAGAGAAATTTTCGGTTTCAGAGCCGTACATTATTAAAAAAAATAATTTTTCAGCATTGAATATTACGACAACTCAGCAGGAAGAAAAGCCGAAAGACGAGTTTGAACTCGGTAAAGTTTTGGTTTTTGACAAGCCTTTGCGGTGGACTTCGTTTGATATTGTTAATAAAGTCCGTTATCTACTTAGGCATTACAGAGGTTTAAAAAAAATAAAGGTTGGTCATGCCGGTACGTTAGATCCTTTGGCAACAGGGGTTCTGATTGTTTGTACCGGAAAGAAAACCAAAGAAATTACCTCTTATCAGGACCATGGCAAAGAGTACATAGCGACGGTAAAATTAGGCGCAACAACGCCGAGTTATGACCTTGAAACTGAACCTGAAAATTTTAAAGATACTTCTTTGGTTACAGAAAACTCCCTTGTGGAGACTCTGAAAGGTTTTCTTGGTAGACAAGAGCAATATCCACCGGTGTACTCTGCAAAAAAAATTGACGGCAAACCAGCTTTTATTTTTGCGCACAAAGGCAGGGGCGACGAGGTGAAAATGCGTGCGCAATTGATTGAGATAACCTTACTCAACCTTTTGGAATTCAATCCTTTGGATAAAGAGTTCAAGATTCAGGTGGCTTGTTCTAAAGGAACTTACATAAGGTCTTTGGCTCATGATATAGGACAAAAACTCGGTGTCGGAGCTTATCTCACGGGTCTGAGAAGAACCCGTATCGGAGATATTGGTTTGGAAAATGCAATTTCCATCGAAAATTTTGAATTATTTTTGGCGGAATCTCAAAAATAATTATTAATTTTGCATTTATTGCAACAAATTACACTATCGGTAATAAAATTAAAAGAAAAAAGTTAAATGAAACTGTCCAAATTTAAGTACGAACTTCCGGAAAAGTCAGTAGCCCAGTATCCCTCACCGAATAGGGACGAATGTAAACTTATCGTATTGAACAGGGCTAAACATACCATCGAACACAAAAAATTCGGCGATATTGTAAAATATTTCGACGAAGGCGATGTGATGGTATTCAACAATACGAAAGTTATTCCCGCCCGTCTTTACGGAAATAAGGAAAAAACCGGTGCTAAAATTGAAGTTTTTCTTTTGAGGGAACTCAACAAAGAACAACGTTTGTGGGATGTTTTGGTAGACCCCGCAAGAAAAATCAGAATCGGCAACAAACTTTATTTCGGTGAAAACGATAGTCTTGTAGCCGAAGTAATTGATAATACGACATCAAGAGGTAGGACATTAAAATTTTTGTTTGACGGTCAGTACGATGATTTTAAAAAACTTCTTTACGGTTTGGGGGAGACACCGTTGCCAAAATATATCCGTCGTCCTGTAACTCAGGAGGATGAAGAACGTTATCAAACGATTTATGCGCAGTTTGAAGGTGCAGTTGCCGGACCGGCAGCCGGTTTTCATTTTAGCAAAAACCTTCTGAAAAAACTTGAAATTGTGGGTGTTAATTTTGCTGAAATTACGCTTCACATGGGTTTGGGACATTTAAGAAGTGTTGATGTTGAGGATTTAACCAAACACAAAATGGATTCCGAACAGATAAGAATTGACGACCGTTGTGTAGAAATCGTTAATAAAGCGAAAGACGAGGAGAAAAAAATATGTGCAGTAGGAATTACGACTCTCAAGACCTTGGAGAGTTCGGTTTCTACTAATGGTTATCTCAAACCATACGAGGGTTGGACTAATAAGTTTATTTTCCCTCCGTATGATTTCAGCGTTCCTAATGCTCTGATTACCAACTTGCATCATCCGTACTCCACAATGCTGATGTCAGCTTGTGCGTTTGCCGGATTCGACTTTTTGATGCAAGGGTATCAGGAAGCCATTAAGAAAAAGTATACATTCGGAGATTACGGAGACGCAATGCTCATAATATAATATGACGTGAAATGTTAAAATTTAAGGGCGGAGTTTTCTCGCCCTTAAATTTTTATATTTCGCTGTAACAATCGGCACTTTCCATAGCTAAAGCAGCTACTAATTCTGCAAAAGAAATTGCCTCTGCATCTTCAATTCTCTCTACGTCTGTTACGATGTTAGTGTTTGTATTCATGATGATAAATTTTTTATTGGTTGTTAAAAAAAAGTTTATGTTCTTGATGTCTTGAACATTCACTCTTATAACACGCAACTGAAATGAAACCCTAATAAAAAAAACGTATTTTTTCATTTTTTTTATTATTTTTTTTCAATTTCTTGTTTTGGTTGCAACTATAAAAAATCTCTTTCTTGGAACATAACTCTTAGAGTATTAAAATTATAAAAAAAATACTCAATGGCGTAGTTTTTGATGTATATCGGTAATTTTTGTTTTTTTAATAGATAAAAAAAATGAGAAAAGTATTGTTATTGATAATGTTAATAGTATCGGTATCGGAGTTGTTTGCTCAGACACCGATTCAAGTGATTTGGCGCAATGGCGGCAAAGACGGCGATATAGTTACTCTCAAGGATGCTCAAGACGGCGTGGATTTGAAACAAGCCGTATCAAAGCAACGTTCTATTTACTCCGAGAATACAACTTTTGGTGCGGTAAGTATAGAATGTTCTTTTTCTAAACGGGATATTCTTAACTATTCGAATGGTGAGGTAGAGTTTGATGTAAAATGGTACTATTATATGAGTACGAAAAAATCTCTTATGGGTAGCAATAGCATTATTGTTGATGCCTCTAATGACAGCGACGGTATCGTAAAACTTGTTTGTACTAAACCTAACGTTCGTTCAGGATGGTGGGAAGTCGTTGTTAAAAACAAAGAAACCGGTGAAATCATACAGTATGCTAATCAACAGAATTTTCAGATAAAATTCAATTAATCTCATAAAAGATGGAGTCTTTAACGGACAAAGAATTTGAGATATTGTTTAAAAAATACTTCGTACCGCTTGCGGCATACTGTACGCGGTTTGTAAAAGATACCGAGGCTGCAAAGGATATTGTTCATAAAAGTTTTATGAACCTTTGGGAAAAGCGAACAGCTCTTCCCGATAAAAAAAATATCCCCGCTCTTTTGTATAAAATAGCTTATAATCTGTCCCTGAATTATATACGAGACAACAAAAAGTTTTTCTCTCAAGAGGAATATCCTAATGTCGAAGAGGAAAACTCTTCTGCAGACGAAGATATTCAAGCCTCGCAATTGGAGGCGGCTATTGTTGAGACTATCAAGCTTATGCCGGCAAAAAGCAGGGAAGTTTTTATAATGAGCCGTTATGAAAACTTATCCAATAAGTCAATAGCCGAAAAACTTGAAATCAGTATCAAGACCGTGGAGGCACATATAACTAACGCCTTGAAAATGTTAAGAAAAAAAATTTACGGAACTTCTTAGGGTTTTCCTTTAGTTGTGTGTTATAAAAGAAGCAAGTATTTACTTAATTAATAACAGAAACATTAAAAGAATTAATCGTTAAAACAAAATGAGAACAGATAGTAATGATATTCCTAAACTGCCGGAACTTGGTTTAGTGAACATTGATACCGGCAAGGAATGGGAACGTTTTTGCGCTAATGTCGGTATTAAACCTCGTGAACCGAAAGTTTTCAGTCTGAAAAGTACCTTGAAGATTGCGGCTTCGGTTGCTCTTGTTTTGGGGCTTTCGTTTTTCGCGTACCGTATGACTGACAGAACTCAACAAAATATTTTCACGGCTCAAAATTCAGCAGTTGAGGCTGTTGTAGAAAATTCTACGCAAATCAGTCTTAACAAAAACTCTTCGGTTGTATGTACTAAAGAGAATGACGGACTTTTTAGCGTTGAACTCAAAGGCGAGGCTTATTTCGATGTTGAAAAAAATCCGAACAGGGTATTTCAAATCTTAACGGGTGATATTACCGTTACGGTTAAAGGTACTTCGTTTGATATTTGTGAGGAAAACTCTAAAACCGTTGTTACTGTAACCTCCGGAAATGTTGAAGTTAAAAGTAATTTGACGGGAAAGATAGTTTGTAACCTTACCAAAGGTAAACAACTTGTATGTTCAAAAGACGGGTTAATGCAGGTTAGTGAGGCGGAAAATTTCAATTCTATCGCATGGAAACTCAAGAAATTCGATTTCCGCGAGGCCAAACTCTCTGACATTATGTTTCAACTTAGCCGTGCATACGGTTTTGATTACCGTTTTGAAGATGCAGAACTTCAAAACGAGGTGATGACCGGAAGTTTTGATAATCAGAGTCTTGATGCTGTCTTGAACGTAATCGGACAAGCTCTTGATGTTAAGATTGTTAAAACGGAGGGCTCTGTTAAAATCGGAAAATAAAAACTTAAAAATATATGTCCTTAAATTACGGTCGTCATTCTCTTTTGTTAGCGGTTTTGCTGATAATATTACCGCTTAACATTTTAGCACAAGAGAATGACGATCGTATTTTTATAACACTATCTTATCAAAAGCAAACGTTAAAGACTGTTTTGGACGATATATCTTCGCAGTCAGGCGTTTTGTTTGTTTATAACAGTGGACAGATTAACGACAATGTTAAAATAGATATTAAAGCCAAACGTAAAAATCTTAATGACGTCTTGTCGCAAATCTCTGACATCTTGGATTTTACCTTTGTCCGCTGCGAAAAACAAATTATCATCAAACCGCGCAAAACCGAAGTAAGTTCTACGGAGGATTCCAAAAACAAAAATGCTGTTATTAGCGGTTATATCCGCGATGTTAAAACTCAGGAATTTCTTATCGGTGCAACAATTTCCGTTGAAGGTCATGCTTTAGGTACGGCTACTAATGCTTACGGATATTATTCCTTGCCTCTTATGAAAGGTGAATACACCTTGATATTCTCTTATTTAGGATACAAACGTGAATATGTTAAAATCAATTTAACGGGTTCAGTATCTATTAACAAGGCTTTGGAAATGATTGAAACTCCTTTGGATGCGGTTTCCATCAGCTCTGAAAGTTTCTATGCCGGAGCTAAAGAATCCCTTAATTCTCCGGGTTCAAGTATTACGGTGAAGGATTTTATGGAATATTCAGGACTTGTTTTGTCTGGAGATTTGGTGGGAATCCTCGCTACCGATCACGGAATCACTAGAGTTGCAGACGGTTCGGCTTTTTACTGCGCAAGAGGAGGTTGCAAAGACCAAAATTTAATCCTTATTGACGATGCTCCGGTTTATCATCCTTCGCATTTGTTCGGATTTTTTTCTTCCGTATCCTCTGACGCAATAAGCGCAATAGATGTTTATACCTCTGATTTTCCTATCAGATACGGAGGCAGATTGTCTTCTATTACGGATATAAGAACCAAAGACGGTATTTTGGGAAAGTTTAAAATCGGAGGCGAAGTTATGCCTTTTGCCGTTTCCGCTTTAACGGAAGTCCCGTTGAAACAAGACAAAATAACCTCTACCGTTAATTTTAGAAAATCAATTTTAGGCTGGATACCTTTGAAATTGGACAGGAAAGGTAAAAATGGTTTTTATGATGTTAATGCTAAAATTCATTTTAGGCTTTCTAATAAGAACCGCCTTTATTTGTCCTTTTACGGCAGCAAGGATTATTATAACGACCTTAACACCACAACCGATTATGCCGTAATATGGTATAATACGGCTGCAACTATTCGTAACTATCATATTATCAGCGATAAAATTTTTATGAATAATTCCATTTATATGGGACGTTACGATTATAAAATCTATACTAACGATGACCATACGAATTATTGGACAACGGGAATACAAAACTTCAGTTATAAATCTGATTTCGTTTATAACATAACGCCTGCCAATACGATACGCTTTGGCGGAGAATATAGTTTCCATCTTTTTACTCCGGCGCGACTTTATACGGAAGATAATAAGACGGGTACCGGACTTTTAACCGGTAATGCTGACGATGTTTCCTCTTATTTGGGCGTTGAAACAAGAATAACAAAAAAAATGGCTTTCAAAGTAGGTACGAGAATCAATTTTTGGGGTAATTACGGAGCTGCTAAAAGCTATTTTTATAACGAAAGGACTATGATGTGGGATACGATTTCTTATCCTAAAGGAAGATTTAAGACCACAAAAGAGTTTGAACCGAGGGTTGCTTTGGTTTATAAACCTATGTCAAACATGATGTTGAAACTTTCATGCGAGAGAAACGTTCAGTTTTTGCATACGCTTTCAAACTCGATAAGCCCTTTTACGACTCTTGATTTGTGGATTCCGAGTGGAAATTATTTCAAACCGCAATCTGCTAATTGCGTAACTTTTTCCTCTGATTTAAAACTTCGGGATTTGAGTTTTAGTTTCAACGCTTATTATAAATATGCTGAGAATTTAACGGAATACACCTTCCACGCTAATATGCTTTTGAATCAGACAATCGAAAACGAATTTTATCTCGGAAAATCAAAGATTTATGGCGCAGAGTTCTCGGTCGAGAAAAATGCGGGCGCATTGCATTTAAAAGCATTTTATGCTTATTCTTATTCAAGGCGTCTTACCCCGGAATTATATCATAAAGAATATATCGCCGATAATTGTATTCCGCATACAATACATTTGATGTTAAGTTATAAGATTACTAAAAAAATTTCTGCTAAAGCGGATTGGAATTTTAACACGGGTATTCCTTATACCAAACCCGTCGGATTTTATTATTACGAGGAATACAAAATCCCTTATTACGGCGCACGAAACAACGCACGACTGCCCGATTATCATAAAATGAACCTCGCTTTTGAATATATTTTACCCGTTATAAAGCCAAATGGAAAATTTTTCCATTCCTTAACACTCTCTATTTATAACATTTACAACAGAGTAAACTTTGTAATGGTATCTTATAATAAGGTGAAAACCCCAAGCGGTAGTTATGTAATTCCCTCTAATTATATTAAGGACAACCAATTCCTTGCAACAGGATTGTCATTGCCCGGAATTATGCCCGTATTAAGTTATAAATTTAGATACTAAAAAAAATTAACAAAAAACTAAAAAAAAAATTAGGTCATAAAAAAAATTATAACTAATTTTGCACACCCGATTATTATCAAAAGTTATTTAACTATTTTAAAAACAATTATTAAAATTTAAAAAACGTGGATTCATTAAGTTACAAGACCGTTTCCATCAATAAAGCAGCCGTAGAGAAAGAGTGGTTGCTCGTAGATGCAACGGATCAAACGTTAGGACGCTTTGCGTCAAAGATTGCCATGCTTTTGAGGGGCAAATACAAAGCCTCTTTCACTCCGCATGTAGACTGCGGCGATAACGTAATCGTTATCAATGCTGAAAAAATTAGAATGACCGGCAAAAAATGGGCTCAGAAAGAGTACGTACACCATTCAGGTTATCCGGGAGGACAGAAAATTGAAATCGCTAAAGATTTCGCTAAAAAAACTTTCGGTCCCGAGAGAATAATCGAAAAAGCGGTAAGAGGTATGTTGCCCAAAAACAAACTCGCCGATGCTATCCTGAGAAACAACCTCAAAGTATATCAGGGAGATAAACACGAACACGAGGCTCAGAAGCCCAGACTTATTAATTTAAATGACCTCAGATAATTATGGCAGACGTTACAAATACAATAGGTAGAAGAAAAGCAGCAGTTGCCCGCGTTTATGTAACCCCCGGCAACGGCGAAATTAAAATCAACGGCAGAGATTACAAAGAATACTTTACCGTTCCGCAGTTTCAGAAAGTAGCCGTTCAGGCACTTGACAAACTCGGCGCATTGGCTAACTATGATATTAAAGCCAACGTACAAGGCGGCGGATTCAAAGGACAAGCTGAGGCGGTAAGATTAGGCATCGCAAGGGCATTGGTAAAAATCAATCCCGAAGACAGAGTTGCTTTGAAAAAAGAAGGCTTCTTGTGCCGCGATTCAAGAGTCGTTGAAAGAAAGAAACCCGGTCGTCCGGGCGCAAGAAAACGCTTCCAATTCAGTAAGCGTTAGTATAATGTTTAGTATCCAAACTGTCGAGACCGATAGCACTTGTGATTTGACCTATTGCTACCCGGCAGTTGATTTTTAGTTGAACGTAAACAAATAAAAAGAACCAAAATGGTAAGTTTTGAAGAATTATTAGACGCAGGTGTACATTTCGGACACTTGAAAAGAAAATGGAATCCTGCAATGGCCCCTTACATCTTCATGGAAAAGGGCGGAATCCACATAATTGATTTGCATAAGACAGCTGCTAAACTCGAAGAGGCTGCCGCTGCTATCAAACAAATAGCAAAATCGGGACGCAAAATCCTTTTCGTTGCTACCAAAAAACAAGCGAAAAGCATTGTTGCAGAAAAAGTACAGGCCGTAAATATGCCTTACGTTACAGAACGTTGGTCAGGCGGTATGCTTACTAACTTCGCTACTGTACGTAGAGCTGTTAAAAAAATGGCTACAATCGATAAAATGGCCTCTGACGGTACATTCGATCAGTTGTCAAAACGTGAAAAACTCCAAATCACTCGTAGAAGAGAAAAATTGGAGAAAAACCTCGGTTCAATCGCTGATTTGAGCAAAACACCTGCTGCTTTGTTCGTAATCGACGTTTTGAAAGAAAAAATCGCTGTTAAAGAGGCTCACAGACTTCACATTCCCGTTTTCGGTATGGTTGATACAAACTCTAATCCTAACGATGTAGACTTTGTAATTCCTGCTAACGACGATGCTGCAAAATCTATTTCTATCGTTCTTGATGTTATCACCAAGGCTATCTCTGAAGGCGTTGCTGAAAGAAAAAACGATAAAGATACGAACGAAAACCCTAAAGCTAATCAGGGTAAAAACCGCGGCAACAAAACCCGTGCAAGAAAAGCTAATAACAACGGCGACAAAGCTGCTGAAAACGCAGCTGAACAACCCGCTGCTGAAAAAGCACAGGAAAACTAATCTTTTAAGCAAAGAAAATTAAGAAATGGCAGAAATTAAAGCAAGCGACGTTAAAAAATTAAGAGATTTAACGGGCGCAGGTATGATGGACTGCAAAAAAGCCCTCGCTGAAAGCAATGGCGATTTCGATGCAGCTATTGATATTCTTAGAAAAAAAGGTCAGAAAGTAGCAAGCAAACGTGCCGATAGAGAAGCTAAAGAAGGCTATGTAATCGGTAAAGTTTCATCTGACGGCAAAAAAGCTTACGTTGTTTCTCTCAATTGCGAGACAGACTTCGTTGCTAAAAATGCTGATTTTATCAAATTTGCTCAAGATATTCTTGATGCCGCTATTAACGCTGATGCTTCTGATGCTGAGGCTGTTAAAGCTCTTCCTTACGGAAAAGGTACTATTAACGACGAAATCGTTAATCAGACTGGCGTTATCGGTGAAAAAATCGAATTAGGATATTACGGCAAAGTTTCCGGCGAGTCTGTTTATTGTTACAATCACATGGGCAACCGTTTGACGGCTCTCGTTGCTTACAACAAAGCTCTCGATAATACCGTTGCTAAAAACGTTGCAATGCAGGTTGCTGCAATGGCTCCTATCGCTGTTGATAAAGACGGTATCTCTCAAGAGACTATCGACAAAGAGTTGGAAGTTGCTAAAGAGAAAACCGTTCAGGAACAAATTCAGAAGAAAGTTGAAGCTGCTTTGAAAAAAGAAGGTATCAACCCTGCTCACGTAGATTCTGACGATCACATTGCATCTAACATCACTAAAGGTTGGATTACTGAGGAACAAGGCAAACTCGCTAAAGAAATCAAAGCTAAAGTTGCTGCTGAAACTAAAGTTCCGGCTCAAATGATCGAAAATATTGCAAAAGGTCGTATCAATAAATTCTATGAAGAGGTTACTCTTCTTAATCAGAAATTCGAGCAAGACAACAAAATCACTATCCGTGAATACTTGCAGAAAGCTGATAAGGACTTAACCGTTAAAGAATTTATCCGTTACGGTTTAGGTAATTAATCATATTTTTTGATTTTAAATTAATAATTATTAAGGCGGCTATATTTTTTTAGCCGCCTTTTTTGTTTTTGTTGAGATTTTATTTTTTTTATATATTTTTTTTTGATACTTTTGCATATATAAAAAACTTGCGCAAGGAATAATGGGTAAGGTGCTGAAATACCCAAAAGAAAGTGAGTATAATTATTAACTAATATTATATAACATGAAAAGAATATTTGGTATAGTGTTATTGCTTTTTCTATTTGTTACGTTTGAAGTATCGTGTCAAAAGGAAATAGAAAATGATGGAGGTATTATTTTAAGCGGAGAAAGCATAAGTCTGCCTCTAAAAGAGAATTCCGCAGATAGTAGTGCAAAATGCGTATCTAAACGTGGTTTTGGTAAAAAGTTTAGTCAGGTTCGTATCTTGCAAGACGATCTGGAACTTAGTTCTGCTGTGGTTCATAAAACTATAAAGATACGGGATATAAAAGGTAGTATATGTCAGGAGTGGCTATATGAAAATTTGTATTCTACAGTTTGGCAGGGAATAGGACAGCCCGGAGATGAAAGCGGAGAAAAATATGGTTTATACTATCAATGGAATAGAAATTTTTCCGATGTTTCACAATCGGATTGGGATCTTTGTATTTACAATGCCGTTAATGATGAAAATGAATTAGGTTTTCATATCCCTAACGAAGATGACTTTGATAATTTAGCAAATATAATAGGCGGTCAAGAATATATTTTTGAGGTTTTGGGTATGACTCCTCGAGGAGATTATAAAAACACGATTGTAGAGATAAAACTTAATAATGCTTGTTATTGGATGATTCCCCCTCGTCATTATGGTAGGCAACAACCAGGGTGCGGTGTTTTTATTCATAACGGAGGAGCAAGAAAATTTACGGTTGCTTTTACAAATGTACCTGATTTACATTGCGGACTGCGTTTAGTGAGGACTATAAAAAAGGAAGAATGGTAAAAGTAGTAGTAAAAATAAGTGTTAATATCTTTTTGATATTAGCACTTTTTAGTTTTTCTTTGTTTGCTCAAAATAAGCATACCGTTCTATGGAATGTGGGGGAATATATGTTGGATTTCAGAGATGGCAGTTTGAAAGTACCGTTTGAAAAGCATGATTGGAATCCGCAAAAATCTCGTTGGTATGTTGATGAAATGGGAAATTTGAAAATCATATATGACGGGCAGAAGTTAATTCATCTTTTAGGTAATAATTCTGTCCCGATAGTGGGGGGAGAAAATATAAAAGAGGATGAAGTTTCATTTTTTATTCCTGTGCCGGCAAATAAGGATATGATTTATTGTATCGGGGAAAAAACTTATTCCGTAATAGATTTGTCTGAAAATAAAATTATCAAAACTTCTTCGTTGAAAAATACTGCACAGACACATTTAGCCGTAAGACATTTTGATAAATGTAGTATTTGGCTTATCTTTTTCGATAAATTAGAGTATTATAAATATCTTATCACAAAAGACGGTATTGATTATATTGAAACCGTTGAATTAGAGAAAAATGACTACGAAAATGTAAAATTCTATTCTTCAAATATATGGCGTATAAACTTATCAAAAGACTGTAAACATTATACCGCACTTGTAAGCGGTGATAGAAATAATGAAATTTATTATGGTGATTTTGATAATAAAACCGGTGATTTTCATAGAAAATATAGTTACCGTTTTACTCAATGTACTTATAATAGTAATGTTATAATTTCTCCTGATAATACAAAAATTATATATCATGCACTAATGGGTGAAAGTTCTAGAGGAGATGATGTCTTTTTTTCTATACCTATATCCGTAGACGGGGTTCCTGATTTTGAAAATAGTAATGTGTTATTTACTATACAAAGAACCCGTGCTCTTTATTCTATTACTGATTGTTTTTACGCTATTGACGGTAATATATATTTCTTATTATATGTCTTGAGGGAAATTATAAAAATAGGTTTCGATAAGCCTGATATATATAAAGATGTTTATAATATGCCTACAATTTTCTATCCGCGGTTAAGTTTTGTTAGTGATTGGTTTTCTGATGATTATCAAGAAAATTGTATTCCATATATATCTTATAAAGAATTTTGTGAAAGCGGGAAAATAATGTTTTCTCTTGATAATTATTCTCAAATAAAATCATTCCATTGGTCTTTTGGTGATGGAACGGTATCAGAAGAAGAGTTTCCTGTTCATGTTTATAAAGACTTAAAAAAATATGACGTAACAGTGGAAACGATTTCTTTTGACGGGCAGAAAAATACTTTTCATAAGGAAATTGTTGTTTCTCCTATTATTATAAAAGCACCTAAGATAATTTGTGATGATTAACTGTTGAGTTATAATTCACCCTTGCAGCCTAATTACTCGTGCCTCGAGTAACCATAATTCACCCTTGCAGCCTAATTACTCGAGCCTTAAGTAACCATGATTCACCCTTGCAGCCTAAATACTCGAGCCTCGAGTAACTACAATTTACCCTTGCAGCCTAATTACTCAACCTTAGAGTAACTACAATTCACCCTTGCAGCCTAATTACTTGAGCCTTGAGTAACTGCGCTGCAAGGGTGAATTATTATTTTACAAGCATTGACGAATAATCTTTTTAACTTTAATTAACATTTAGTAGAAAATGTCATTTAAATATGTTATAATGCCGATTTTGTTATAAAAAAATATATTTTAACAAAGAAAATATTACTAAAAATAAAGTAAAATATGAAAAAATGTAATAAAAATTTGCATAATTAAAAAAATGCTTTTACCTTCGCGGTACAATTTTATTAACAAACATTTAAATTTTAAGAAAATGAACAGTATTTTGAGAAAACAGATCGTAAGAATCTCCAACAAAACGATTGATGAGTTCTTACAGAGAGTCGTTAAAGCGTCTGACTCGTTAAAGAATAACGCTTTTGCAAAGTATGTGTCTAACCTTAAAACCTCGGCGAAAACATTCAACGAGTTGAGATTTTCTTCTTCGGGAAGTGATTATACTCCGCAAATGAGGGAAGTCGCTTTGAAAGCCGACAACGATTTTAAGCGTATACGTTTGACCGTAGAGTTTTCAATGTTTTGTAAAACCGCTCAGGAGCAAACGGACGCCGTAGAATTGAACTCGGTTTTGAAAAAATTCGGTAATATCGCTCATGTCGGTATCTTAAAAAAATTCGCCGATTACGAGGCTTTGGTTTCTCAGTTGAAACCTTTGAGTAAAAAACTTACTACTTTAGGTTTGGATACCACGGTTACGGATTTGGAAAAACTTATTGTTAAATTCCGTGAACTCAACATCGGTAGGGACGGTTACCGCTTAGGTCTTAAAGGTAAACGTTTTCAGGCTAAAGAAAAAGCATGGGAGGATTATTTATCGTTAAGGGATTATGTAGAGGCTTTTACTGTTATTAACGGTGATAAAGAAACTTCCGCTTTTGTAGGTTATGTTAATGAAGCCATTATTTATTTGGCTCCTAACGAAAGCAAAAAGCAGGCTTAGAATTTTTACTTTTTTCTAAAAATTAAATTTTTCATTTATTCTTAAGTGAGGCTGTCTGTGATAGACAGCCTCTTTTTTTGTGTTATAATTTTTCGCCGTAACACAAATCGCCTGCGTCGCCCAAACCGGGGACTATATAGCCGTGCGAATTAAGATACGGGTCTGTTACAACTGTCCAAATATCGCATAAATCACTGTCAATATTGTTTTTAAGCGTTTCGATTCCTTGTTCTGAGGAGAATATCGAGGCAAAATGTATGTGAGAGGGTCTGCCGTTTTTCAGAAGTCCGTTCATGGCTACTATTATGCTCGAACCTGTTGCTAACATAGGGTCTACGATAATTAATGTTTTACCTTCGATTTCGGGCGATGCCATGTATTCAAATTTTATTTCAAAGGTTTTGCCGTCTGGATTGTAGGCGCGGTATTCTGAAAGAAATGCGTTTTCGGCATCGTCGAAAATGTCAATAAAGCCTTCGTGCATAGGAAGTCCGGCTCTTAGGACGGATGCAATTACGGTTTTACCTTTAATAATGTTGCAGTCAGCTTTTCCGAGCGGAGTTTCTACCTGTACTGAATTATAATTCAGAGTCTTAGATATTTCGTATGCTAAAACATGAGAAAGTCTTTTAATATTGTTTCTGAATCTTAACGAGTCTTTCTGAATGTTTACGTCCCTCATTTGGGCGATAAAGTTTCCTGCTACGGAATTTTCTTTAGATAAACAGTGTATTTTCATGGATTAAATTTTTGCTTAATTGCCTGTGGCTTTTTACATTAATATTTTTTTTACAATATCTTCTGCTTTTAAGGAGTTAAGACATTTGTATTTTTCGTTGAGTTTGCACTCTTTGTTGCCGTATACGGAACACGGACGGCAGTTCAGGGAAATTTGTACCGAGTCGGATTCCTTTTGGTTGAGGCCTAAAAATCCGGCTTTCGGGTGGGTTGCACCCCATACTGAAACAACTCTTGTTCCTGTCAGCGAGGCTAAGTGCATATTTGCGCTGTCCATTGAAACCATGCAGTCAAGGTTTGATATTAATAAAAGTTCGTTTTTAAGACCGCCGAGTTTTCCTGCCGTGCTTACGGTGTTGGGAATTTTCTTTTCCCATTCTTCCAAAATTGGTTTTTCTTTTTTGCCCGCACCGAAAAGAAATACTTTCACACCTTTTCCCGATAATAGTTTAACGGTTTGCTCTGTTGTTTCAAGGGGTAAGATTTTACCTTTATGAGCGGCAAAGGGTGCAATTCCGACCCATTTATCGGATTTTTTTTCACCGGTGATTTTCAAAATCTCCTCTGTTAAGGTATTGTCAGAGAATATAGAATGAAAATTTATTTTGAAATCGAGCCCTAATTTTTTTAGGACATCTAAATAACGCTCGAAAGTTGTTTTTAAAGGTGAGGAGTTTTCAGCACCTTTTTTTATGAGGCGTTTTTTTTCGTTGCGGCCTTTGTCTATTTTTTCGGTTTTAATACCGGCGAAAAAGGTTCTTATCCTTAAATATTTGGTTCTTAATACGTCATGAAAATCTGCGTATGCGTCGATTTTCATATTTTTGATTTCTTTGAAAAGGCGGTTAAGACCGAAAATACCTTTGTAATCGTTTTTCAAATCCACGCCGCAAAATTTTACGTTTTGCGGCAGGAGTGAGAACATAGGTTCAAAGTTTTTGCGGCTTAAAACAACGATTTCCAAATCTTTGTAGTTTTCTGCTAACGATTTTATTACGGGAACTGACATTGCAACGTCGCCCATTGCAGAAAAACGTGTTATAAGTAAACGCTTGATTTCCATTATTTTGAACCGTAAAGAACGGGATTTAAGTTCGGGTCGTTATACATTTTCATTTGTTTATAAACTTTCATGTATTTTTTGCCCGAGGCAATATCCTCTAAGAGTTGGTCGATGGCAGTGCCTAAATCTTTTTTCTGTTCCAAGAGAACGTTTAATTTGTTTTGACACTGTGCTTTGTGTTCTTCAGTGGAGTCGGTTCTTAAAACCTGTTCTTGCATGTGAAAGATTTTAAGGGCCAAAATACTGAATCTATCAACAGCCCAAGCGGGGGATTCGGTATTGATTGTAGCGTTTTCCGATATTTTTACATCTTTGTATTTATCGAGAAAATAACTGTCGATTAATTCTACTAAATCGGTTCTGTCCTGATTACTTTTATCGATTCTGCGTTTAATTTTGAGGGCTTCCACGGGGTCGATTTCAGGATTTCTTATAATGTCTTCCAAATGCCACTGAACGGTATCAATCCAATTTTTTAAATAGAGATAATACTCAATTGTTTTGATTTGGTAAGGGTTTGCAATCGGAGTATCAACATCGTCTTTTTTATGATAATCTGCAATCGACTGCTCGAAAATTTTCCAAGAATTCTGTGTGAATGTCATAACCTTTTATTATTTTAATTATTAATGCGCAAAAATAATAAAAAAAAACGTAAGGGAGAAAATTAAATTCTCTCCCTTACGGTATCACTATTGTTAAAAATTGAATTTTGTAAGCTCTTCAAATTGTTTAACCCTTTGAGAGATGTCGTTAGGGGTTAATTGTTGAAGGTTTTCAGTACCGAATTTTTCGCAACAGAAGCTGCCCGTAACCGAGCCGGCAATTACTGCGGCTTTAACTGTTTCAAAATCGGTTTTGCCTTTTGATGCAATGTAGCCCGTAAAACCGCCTGCAAAACTGTCTCCTGCGCCTGTGGGATCAACTACGGTGTCAAGTATTAACGCCGGAGCCGAGAAAATACGTCCGTCGTTAGAGAACAACAATGCGCCGTTAGAGCCTTTCTTTATAATAAGGTATTTAAGACCTTTGGCGAGGATTTTTTTTGCGGCTTTTAATAACACAAATTCGCCTGAGAGTTGGAATGCTTCTTCATCGTTGATTGTCAGGACATCAACCATTGAAATTGTTTCTTCCAAATCTTGCAAAGCAATGTCCATCCAAAAATTCATCGTGTCCATAACGATGAGTTTTGGGCGTTTCTTAAATTGTTTGATTACCGACTGCTGAATTTTGGGTGTAATGTTGCCTAACATCAAAACTTCAGCCTCTTGATAGCTTTGCGGAACCTCAGGAGAGAAGGTTTCAAAGCAATTTAATTCCGTTTTAAGAGTTTTTCTTTGGTTCATATCCGTGTTGTAAACTCCCGCCCAGAACATTGTTTTGTTGTTTTGGTCGATTTTAACTCCTTCTGTATCAATGCCTTTGTTGTGCAAAACATCGAAATATTCCTGCGTAAAATCGTTGCCGACTACTGAAATAATTTGCGGTTTTACACCGAAGTTGCTGGCTGACAGTGCGATATAAGGTGTTGCACCGCCAATAATCTTTTCTCTTTTGCCGAAAGGCGTTTCAATGGCGTCAAAAGCCAAACTTCCGGCGATTGCTAATTTGTTCATAATCAATCTATTAAAAAAAAGTTTTAATTTTTTTGAAAATTTTTGCAAAAATAATTTTTTTTTTTGAAAAAAACACCATATCTTTGCATCGCAAAAAAGGAAAAAACAACAAGTTCTTTTAAAAGCAAAAACATTCTCCAATAGCTCAGTTGGTTAGAGCATCTGACTGTTAATCAGAGGGTCAATGGTTCAAGTCCATTTTGGAGAGCTTTTTTCATGATTGGAATTTTATATTATTATAAAGTTTAAGGGTTAGTAACAAACAATCTCCAATAGCTCAGTTGGTTAGAGCATCTGACTGTTAATCAGAGGGTCAATGGTTCAAGTCCATTTTGGAGAGCTAAAAAAAAGAGAGGGCAGCAGAAAATTACTTTTTTGTTGCTCTTTTTTATTTTATAAAAGTCAAAAATAAACTCTATGGATTCTACAAGACAGAGCAAAGTGAGCCGCCTTTTGCAAAAGGAAATAGCAAATTATTTTTTGCATAATTCCCGCGATTTTCAGGGCGCAATGATTTCCGTTTCAGAGGTCAGAGTTACTTCAGATTTGGATGAAGCAAGAATTTTCGTTTCTATTTTTCCGCAGGATAAGCGTGATACGGTTTTTAGCGATATAGAACTCAAGACAAAAGAAATTCGTTTTGAAATTGCAAAACTTATAAGATTTCAATTAAGAAGGATTCCTAATTTTATTTTTATGCTTGACGAGTCGCTTGATTATGCCGAAAGGATTACGCAGCTGCTTGACAAAAGCAAAAAAACTCAAACGCAATTAACCGAAGAAGAATAAATTAACTAAGAAGAAAAAGATTATGCAGTACGACCCCGTTAAACGTTCTCTTGGAAAGGTTTTTAATAAGAAACCGTTTTTAAGAAAAATATTTTATAAACTTCTTGATTTATTACTGCTTAGGGCTTGGTACATAAAGCGTGAGATTAAGAGGATTTATTCAGGTCATAGAGATTTGGAGGTTAATATCCTTGATGCGGGAAGCGGTTATGGTCAGTACGATTTTTTTATGTCCTCGTATCTTAAAAATGCAAGGATTTTGGGGGTGGATCTCAAGGAAGAACAAATTGAGGATTGCAATTCTTTTTTTGCTCAGATAAAACGCTCTGACAGAGTGAAATTTGCATACGCTGATTTAACGGAGTTTTCAGATAATGAAAAGTTTTCTTTAGTTCTTTCGGTTGATGTGATGGAGCATATTTTGGAGGACGAAAAGGTCTTTCGCAATCTTTGTCAGAGTCTGAAAACGGGCGGAGTGCTTTTGATTTCAACACCTTCTGATTTAGGCGGTTCGGATGTTCATCACGAAGGCGAACATTCTTTTATTGACGAACACGTAAGGGATGGTTACAACAAAGAGGATATTGAGCGAAAACTTAAAAACGCAGGATTCTCTAAAGTTGAAACATCGTATTCTTACGGCACTCCCGGCTCTTTAGCATGGACATTGTCAATGAAATGGCCTATTACTGCCGTTAATTTTTCAAAATTGATGTTCATTCTTTTGATTCCTTATTATATCATTACATTTCCGTTTACTTTTTGTTTGAATTGGTTGGATACCGTTACAAAGCATGAAAAAGGTACGGGACTGATTGTTAAAGCCGTAAAATAATGAAATTACCGGTAAAAATCGCATTCAGGTATTTGTTCTCTAAAAAAATGAGTTTAGTGAACATTATTTCGCTTATTTCCGTTTTCGGGGTTGGGGGAATGAGTGCTGCTTTGATTGTGATTTTATCCGTTTTTAACGGTTTTGACACGTTGATTCAGTCGATGATGAACCGTTTTGACCCCGATATTAAAATTACTGCCGAAAAAGGAACTTCTTTTGTCTTGGATTCTTTGACTTTCAATAAGATAAAAAATGTTGATAATGTTAAAACGGCGGTCTCTTGTGTTGAAGAAACGGCACTTTTTCAGTACGGACATTATCAAAATGTAGCAAGAATGAAAGGGGTAGGAGAGGAGTACGCTAAAATTTGCGATATTGATTCTTGCACTTATATCGGCGAATTTCTTTTGGAGGATACTGTTACGGGCGTTCCTTTTGCTATTGTGGGCAGCGATATTGCCGGTAGTTTAGGAATTAATATCGGCGGTTATACTCCCTTGAAAATTTATGTACCTTTAAGGAGCGAGAAAGTTTCTATTGACCCTTCTTCTGCGTTTTCGCAATCGGGAATTTTACCTTCGGGTATTTTTCATATTCATCAAGATTTTGATTCTAAATACGTTATCGTTCCGGAAAAATTTGCAAGAAAGGCTTTGGAATATGCCTTGGATGAATATTCTTCTATCGAAATACTTTGTTATGATTATTCAAAAGTTTCAAAAACCGTGAAGGATTTGTCAGAGCTTTTAGGTCCGGGTTTTGAAATTAAGGACAGATACCGTCAGCAGGATATGCTTTATAAAATTATGAAGTCAGAAAAACTTTCGATTATTCTGATGCTTAGTTTTATAATCGTGATCGCCTCTTTCAATATTATCGGTGCGCTTACGATGCTTATTATCGACAAGAAAAACGACATAAAAATACTTTCGCATTTGGGTGCGGATTTAAAATTTATTAGGCGGGTTTTCTCTTCAACGGGGCGGCTTATAACCCTTGCCGGTGCTTTTTCGGGTTTGTTGTTAGGGCTTTTGATATGTTGGTTGCAGATAAAGTTCAAACTCCTGACTTTCCCCGGGGACGGTTCGTTTATAATTGACGCTTACCCGGTAGAAGTCAGATTTGAAGATACCTTAGTTACTTTATTGATTGTAACGGTAATCGGTTTCTTGGCTTCGGCTCTGCCTGTAAAAAAAATATTTGTATAATTTTTGCCGTTTGGCTTGTATATTGCAATAAAAACTTTTATCAACTAAAACACTTACCGTTTATGCTAAACAAAGAGATTAACAAACCTATTGTTGTGCCGTGGGATTATTCCGAAAAAGCGGAATTCGCTTTGCTTCATGCTATTGATTTTGCTAAGGCGTTGAACCGTGAAATAATTCTCGCCCATATCACAAAATTGGAAAACGATGTCGCACTTAATGTGGAAAGACTTAATCTGAGGGCGGAAGATATTATGGTTCAGTATGGTATCCGTCCATCAGTCGTGGTTAAAACGGGAAATATTTTCGATCAGATAAAATCTGTAATTGAGGAATGTGATGCCGAAATCGCCGTGATGGGAACTCATGGAATCAAAGGTATTCAGAAATTTACAGGCAGTTGGGCTTTGAAAGTGATTGCCGGTTGCAATGTGCCTTTCATCGTTGTTCAAGACAAACCCTCTGAGGCTGATATTCATAAAATTGTCCTTCCTTTGGATTTTAAAGCCGAGGAGAGGGAAAAACTCGTTTGGACTGATTTTATGACAAAAATATTCAAATGCAAATTTTATCTCTGTTATACAGAAAGTTCTGATATTCAGGTCTTAAAACGTACTCAGGCTAATATTAATGCAGCCGTTAAATTCCTTGAAGGAAAATCTATAAACTACGAATTACAAAGACTTGAGGGTAGGGAAGGTTTTGCTTACGAGACAGTTAAATTTGCTGAAAACATAGGAAGCGGACTTATTATCATAATGACAAAAAAGAATATGACTTTTCAGGATTATGTTTTCGGAGCTGTAGAACAGCAGATAATTGCTAACGAGGCTAAAATTCCGGTTATGTGCGTTAATCCGATTATGAAAAACTAAAATCGGTTTTTTCTGCTACTTTTTCAAAAAAAATATTTACATTTGCGAAAAATATTTTTTTAATGGAAAAGAACATTCAGAATAAATACGTAATCGGTATCACTCACGGAGATATCAACGGCATCGGATATGAAATTCTTTTCAAATCCCTTGCCGATGCTCTTTTTTATGAAGGGCTTACAATCGTGGTTTACGGTTCGCCGAAAATTGCGGCTTATCACCGTAAAATGTTGAACATCAATAATATTACCGTTAATAATGCTAAAGATGCCACTGAAATAATTCAGGGCGGTATCAATATAATCAACGTTTGCGACGAAAATACGAGGGTTGAACTCGGAAGCAGTTCTATTCAGGCGGGTGAGTGCAGCGTTGCGGCTTTAAACAGGGCTCAAGCCGATTTGAAGAACGGTTTGATTGATATTTTAGTTACTTTGCCCGTCAATCAGTTCAATGTTTTTGACGCAGGTTTCAGATTTGCAGGTATTTCAGAGGCTTTGGCTCAGGAGTTCAACTGCAAAAATTTTGTTATTACCTTTATCGGTCAGAAATGCAAAATCGCAACTCTGACAAGTGCAATGCCCGTTGCTAAGGTTTCTGAAAATATTACTATCGAAAAAATTCTTTGGAAACTCCGCACTCTTAACAAATCACTCAAAGAGGATTTTCTTATCAGAAAACCGAAAATCGCTGTACTTGGTGTCAATCCTTTTGCCTCGGATTACGGAGTTTTCGGTATTGAGGAAGGCGATAGAATTTTGCCTGCTATCGAAAAAGCTAATGCTGAGGAAATTATTTGTTTCGGACCTTACAGCCCTGAAGGATTTTTTGCTTCTCAGGCTTATAAAAAATTCGATGCCGTTTTAGCAATGTATTATGACCAAGCGGTTTTAACATTCCGTCTTATCGAAGGCAATTCTGGCGTTTGTTATACGGCGGGACTTCCCGTTGTTTCAACAACTACTGTACATGGTCCTGCTTATGATATTGCAGGTAAAGGTCTTGCCGATGAATCGTCTTTTAAAAATGCTTTGTATACGGCTATTGATATTTGTAATGCCCGTAAGACAATGGAAGGCATCGTTCCGCTTAAAAAACAAGCAGAATTAGAGGCTGATAAAAAAATCTGTTAATTTCTTTTTCTTAAAAATAAGAGAAAATGAAAGTTGTTATTCAAAGAGTTTTGGAGGCTTCCGTTAAAATTAACGGTGTTGTTAAAGGCGAAATAGGGCAGGGTTTGACAGTTTTTGCCGGTTTTACGCATGATGATGCGACCGAGGATTTGGTTTGGACGGCGGGAAAAATTGCAGGTCTGAGAATTTTTGACGATGAAAATCATGTTATGAATCTTTCTGTCAGAGATATAAACGGCGGTATTTTGCTGATAAGTCAGTTTACGCTTCATGCCATGACCAAAAAAGGAAACCGTCCTTCGTATGTTTTAGCGGCGAAATCCGAAATTTCAAAACCTTTGTACGAGGAGTTTATTTCGCTTTTGGAGAGTGAGGCTGATAGAAAAATTCAAACCGGAGAGTTCGGTGCGGATATGAAAGTCTCACTTATTAATGACGGCCCCGTAACGATAATTATTGATAGTAAAAATAGAATATGACACTTGAAGAGGCTCAACAAAAGGTTGATAATTGGATTAAAACTTACGGCGTAAGATATTTCTCGCCTTTGACTAATATGGCGGTTTTGACCGAGGAAGTCGGTGAGGTTGCCAGAATAATTTCGCGTCAATACGGCGAGCAAAGTTTTAAACCTTCCGACAAAGATAAAAATTTAGCGGACGAACTCTCTGATGTATTGTGGGTTGTAATTTGTCTTGCTAATCAGACGGGAATAAACCTTACTGAAGCGTTTGAGAAAAATCTTTTGAAAAAGACTTCAAGAGATTCTTTAAGGCATATCAACAATGAAAAATTGAAAAAAATTAACAATTAATGGTTTAAAAAATATTATGAACGAATTTTCTTTTGAAAGACACGGCTCTGAGCTTGTTAACAGCAAACTCGCTTTTTATGAAAAACACAAACTCACGCCTACTGCGGACATTCTTAAAACCGTTTATTCTTGCATCGACCTTACGAGTTTGAGTAATGCGGATACAGAAAAAAGCATTACGGCTCTTGTGGAATCGGTTAATAATCACAGGGAAAAACATCCAAATGTTCCAAATGTTGCCGGAATTTGTGTTTATCCGAATTTCGTATCGTTGGTAAAACAAAAATGTACTGTTCCTGAGGTTGATATAGTTTCAGTTGCGGGCGGCTTTCCTCACGCACAGACTTTTCAAGAGTTGAAAGTTAAAGAAGTAGAAATGGCTTATCAAGCCGGTGCTGATGAGATTGATGTTGTTATCAATGCCGGCGACGTGATTTCGGGTAATCACGAAGAAGCTTTTGACGAACTTTCAGCAATGAAAAAAGCTGCAAAATCTGCTAAATTGAAAGTTATTCTTGAAACGGGTATTTATCAGTACGATGCTGATATTTACGATGCTTCAATTATCGCTTTGAAAGCCGGTGCAAACTTTATTAAAACATCAACTGGCAAAATGGAACCGGCTGCTACACCGAGAGCTGCCGTAATTATGGCTTTGGCGTTGAAAGATTTTCAAAATAAAACTGGAAAATTCGCAGGTTTGAAAGTTGCTGGCGGAATACGCACTACTGAACAAGCCGTTTTGTATTATCAGATTGTCCGTGATATTACCGGATTGGAGCAATTAGATAAATATTCTTTCCGTATCGGTGCAACGTCTTTAGCAAAAAATGTTCTTTCTGATTTGGAAACGTTGTAATACTCCATTTTAAAAGATAATGAAAAAAATATTATCAATTTTAAGACAGATTATTGTATTTTCAATAATCTGTCTTTTTAATATTTGTACTTTATATGCTCAGAATGAGTACAATATGTTGCGGTTTGGAGACGGTACTATATTTGATTTTAACACATCTCCGATGACTATAAGAAATTATTCTGATGGGATATTTAATTTATATTCTGCAAGTATTTGTGATGTAAACGGAGATTTGTTATTTTTCGGATGCGAAGATATAGGTTATTTTTTTTCTATATATGATAGAAACAATGCGCTTATATATAGTAAGGAATGTATGCATGCTAACAATATATATGCATTGCGTGAGCCGAATACATATAATACATATTATTTTATTCTGTCGGTAAGGGAAAATTTACGCCCACCTAAGAGCCATTTGTTATATGTTAAAATAGTAATTAATGACAACGGCGGTTATGATATTACCTCAAATGAATTGGAAGCATATACAGGGCAGTTTCTGATACCATACGTGTATAAAAACGATGTTTATGTTGTCTGCGACAAGAATCCTGATATTCTCTGTACTTTAAAGCTGAATGATGACGGGTTGGAGCTGTTAAACGAATATGACGCAAATTTTAAAGTCGATTATTATCATTTAGTTCCTTTTAAACTGAAATTTAACAATGAAATGTCGAAATTGATATTCAATGAAGGAATTTTCGATTATGATATTTCGCAGCATAAAATTATCGGTTATAAGCCTTTTCCGGAAAGAATATTATCTTTTGAGTTATCAGAGGACGGATATTATACATACATATCTTCAGGGAGGAACCTTTTGCGTTGTAAAACATCTGAAATATCTTCTGATTTTGGAAATCCTGAGATTTTTGAGTTGTTGAAAAAAGATGTCAGTTACCGTGATATGTTGTCATGTAAGGGTAATATTTATGCTGCGGATCATTATACCAATAAAACAGAACTAAATAAACATTTTATTACCGTAATTGAGAATGTAAATTCTAAGGATTGTCATTTAAATTTTAGTGAAATAGAAGTTGATTCTAAGCGTCGTTTTTTCTTCCCTTATGTGATTCGTACATACCGTTCGTTTGAAACCGAAACGTCATGTTTAACAGCTAATTTTAAATATGTAGGTCATTTTGCGGAGTCTTTTGAATGGAATTTCGGCGACGGCTCTCCTAAGTCTTATTTGAAAAATTCGAGCCATACTTACGAAAAAGAAGGAAAATATTCCGTAACATTGAAAGTAAAATACTCTGATAAAGAGACATCCACAGTCTCAGACGAGGTGAAGATTGTAAAATCTTTGAAACCGTTGAAAGTGGAAATCGTGCGGGAGGAATAAAAAATTTGTATAATATTATAAAAAAACTTAAATTTGTAGCGATAAATAAAAACTGATCAAATGAAGTATAATTTTTTTAAACCAATTGTAACTGTTATTGCTATTGTTTCGATTTCGTTCTATTCTTCGTGCGAAAACGAAGACTTGGTTGTTGCTGAAAGTTCAAATAAAATTGACTTAGACCAAAATGAAATTCCGTTGCCGGATTCTATTGCGAAAACATGGATAATTCCGCCGCATGAGTCGAAATTGTCAAAAGGTTTTGTTCAAGACGAGAGATCTCTTTACTCACTTGAGGATTTCGATGAAACAGACTCTTTGTTAAAATCCGTAAGATATGCCTATCATAGGGTAAATAAGGATATTAAATATGAAGTGATGAAGGTTTATCGTAGAAATTCAGATAAATTTTTCTATGTTATGACAACGAATCTTGATTATAAGGTTGGTAATGGATGTTGGGTTTATAACAATGATGAAAAAAATGCAGCGTATTATGGTAGATTATATACATGGGAAACTGCTACTAAATTAGCATCTGAGTTTTTCTTGAATTTGCCGCTGTATAATAAGGACGGTAAAAAGCTTTTAGATTCGTATCCTACTCCGGGCAGATTGATGAAATTTGAGGATGTTTGTGATATTATAGAGCGTGATAATATAGCTAATCTGCCGCAATATGGTGTAAGTATTGATGATTTTTATGGATTTGTTGACGATTCATTAATGTTATATTATGATGCGTTTGTCGGAGGTTTGGATTTGAAGTCGGATAATTTGCCGGCCCGCGTATTGGCAGGAGGCAGATCCCGTGAAGGCGTATATTCCTATTTAAATGATTTTGGTGAGTTCTGGCTGATAAACGGTAATCCGGCTTCCCCTGAATTTCATTATACATTATGTATAGAAAAATATTTTAGAGGTGCTAATCACAGTGTTGAATATTTTAATCATGCTGCATACGTTAATCATATGATTATGAATACGAATGCAGTTTCTGTAAGATATGTTTTTGAACCCATTTACCGTAAAAGATAATGGAAAAGGTATTATCAATTTTAAGACAGATTATTGTATTTTCAATAATCTGTCTTTTAAATATTTGTACTTTATATGCTCAGAATGAGTACAATATGTTGCGGTTTAGAGACGGTACTGTATTCGATTTTAACACATCACCGATGACTGTAAAATATAATTCCGGTTCATTATCTAATTCGTATTCTGCAAGTATTTGTGATGAAAACGGGGATTTGTTATTTTTCGGGTGCGAAGATATAAGTCATTTTTTCTCTATATATGATAAAAGCAATGAGCTTATATATAGTAAGGAATGTATGCGTGCTAACAATATATATGCCTTGCGTAAGCCGAATACATATAATACATATTATTTTATTCTGACAAAAAGGGAAAAATCGCAGTTAAGCAGGGGAAATTTGTTGTATGTTAAAATAGTAATTAATGACAACGGCGGTTATGATATTACTTCAAATGAATTGGAGGCATATACAGGGCAGTTTCTGATACCATACGTGTATAAAAACGATGTTTATGTAGTCTGCGACAAAGATTCTGATATTCTCTGTACTCTAAAACTGAATGATGACGGGTTGGAGCTGTTAAACGAATATGACGCAAATTTTAAAGTCGGTTATTATCATTTAGTTTCTTTTAAACTGAAATTTAACAATGAAATGTCGAAATTGATATTCAATGAAGGAATTTTCGATTATGATATTTCACAGCATAAAATTACCGGTTATAAGCCTTTTCCGGGAAGAATATTATCTTTTGAGTTGTCAGAGGACGGATATTATACATACATATCTTCAGGGAGGAAGCTTTTGCGTTGTAAAACATCTGAAATATCTTCTGCTTTTGAAAATCCTGAGATTTTTGAGTTGTTGAAAAAAAACGTCGGATACCATGATATGTTGTCATGTAAGGGTAATATTTATGCGGCGGATCATTATACCAATAAAACAGAACTAAATAAACATTTTATTACCGTAATTGAGAATGTAAATTCTAATGATTGTAATTTGAATTATTCAAAATTGGAAATTACATCTCCGATAAATTTTTTTTTCCCCTATATACTCCGGACTTACCGTTCATTTGAAACCGAAGTATCTTGTCTGACTGCTGATTTTACATATACAGGTCATTATGCAGAGTCTTTTGAATGGGATTTCGGCGACGGCTCTCCTAAGTCTGTTTTAAAAAATCCGAGCCATACTTACGAAAAAGAAGGAAAATATTCTGTAACATTAAAAGTAAAATACTCTGATAATGAGGAAAGTACCATTGTTGATGAGGTGAAAATTGCTAAGGGCTTAAGTCCGTTGAAAGTGGAAATTGTTAAGTGAATAGTTACTATATTTCTTTTTTTCGTTTTTTGTAATAGATGTCAATTTTGGTGGCATAATAGTCGTTTATGCCTTCTAATTGTAAAATATATTCGCCTTCGGGCATAGTTCCGGCTTTGATTTCGATTTTGCCGTTGCCGGTGATTCTGCCTCTTAATTGATTTGCGGAATTAATACTTTTTAGAGTGTAAAAACTGAATTTTTTTAAATTCAGAATGTTGATCTTATAAGAGGCATTGGAGCTTTCGATTTTGAACGCCGGATAACAATTTGTACAAAGAACAGCTTTTTCTATTTTAGGGTTTTGTGTTAAAATTTCACCTTCTGTGTCAAAAACAATGTATCTGACGTTGAAACCCGGTTCCATTGTGAAAGTTTGACCTTGATAAGTGTTGTTGAGTTTTAAAATGATTCTTTCTCCATCACTACCGAAAACTGTCAGAGGAACTTTGCATCTGAAAAAACTTACGGAACTATCCGAAGGCGTTTGAATAATTTTTATATTTAACAGTCCGTCAGAGGTTTGCTGCCATTTAACATCGTATATCGGATAACCCGAACCGTAAAACCATTGCATAAAAAACCAATCCAAATTCTTGCCGGAAACTTTTGAAACCAAGTTGAAAAAATCTTTCGCACAAGCGTTGGAATATTTGAAAGTTTTGTTGTTTAAATACTCTCTGAGGGTTTTGAAAAATGCAGCATCTCCTATTTCTCTGCGCAGAAGATGAATTACCATTGCGCCTTTGGAATATCTTAAAGAAGTGTCAAAAAGTTTTCCTATGTTCAAGGTGTCTTTTGCGTTAAGACAGCCTTGGGGATTGCGGCAGGCTTTTTTAATCATGGCTTTGCGCCATTGCGAGAGGTCAGAGGTTTGTCCTAAACCTTTTTCCGCCGCTAAATATTCACAATATGTGGCAAAACCTTCGTTCAAAAAAATATCGCTCCAAGATTTACAAGTTACCATATTGCCGAACCATTGATGCGCAAGTTCGTGAATCATTAAATCTAAACTGAAATCCGATAAAAAACTTATTGTCTGATGTTCCATTCCGCCTTGCCAACCGAATTGTGCATGTCCGTATTTTTCTTTTATGAAGGGATACTGACAAAGTGAGTCGCAAAACATTTTGAAAACTTCGGAAAGTTTCCACGTTTTTCTGCGGCATTGTTCATAACGTTCTGGGTAAACGTAATTTACGATTTCAACTGTATCTTTTCCCGTTACGACGAATTCCGAATAAACTTTGTATTGTGTTACGGCAACGGCTATCAAATAATAAGCGCACGGATATTTGTGCCTCCATTCAGTGGTGCGAATATTTTTTTTTACCGTTTCTTTGAAAAGTTTTCCGTTGGAAACGGCTTTGTATTTTTCGGGACACTTTATAGTAATGAATACTGAATCTATTTTGTCGGAAATGTCCTGTTTGATTGGTACCCAGTCTTTTGCACCGTATGGTTCGCTTAGCGTCCAAAAAACGGGAATGCCATCGTGTGCGGAATAACAAACCGAACCGAGTCCCGTTTTGGTGGGATTTCCTTGATACACAACAGAAAAACTATCTGTTTCTTTCCATGAATTTTGCGGTTTTATTTCCAAAAAATTGTTTTTATGCGAAAATTCAAGAGTATCTTTTCCGTATAATACGTTTAAAACTTTCAAACTATCGGAAAGGTCAAGTTTTACTGGAAGTTTTTTTTCGGATTTGTTTTTTATTCGGAAAAATTCTGTCGCTTTGCCTTTTAGAAATCTTACTTCAGGATTGATTTCTAATTCTAATTTCAAAAAAATCATATCCGCATCGGCATTTTGAGGGTATGCTGATGTCTGAATTATTATAAAAAAAGTTAAAAAAAATATGTTTTGGGGCTTAAAAAAGCACATAAAAACCGCTTTTAAAAATTATTTTTACGTTAAGATTTTTTTTGATGTTTTTTTACGGGTGCAAAATTAATATTCTAAATGCTTAATACACAATTTTTTTTATAAAAAAAATAATTCTTTTGGACGAAAAATAAAGATTTAATATACAACGAATTATAAAAAAATTTTTTTTTATGGTCTAAATTTATTTACTTTGCACCCACAAATTGAATAGAAAACATAGTAAACAAAATTTAAAATTTAAAAATTATGTCAGACATTTCTTCACGCGTAAAAGCTATTATCGTTGACAAACTCGGTGTTGATGAATCAGAAGTAACACCTGAGGCAAGTTTTACCAATGATTTAGGTGCAGATTCACTTGATACGGTTGAATTGATTATGCAGTTCGAAAAAGAATTCACTATCACTATTCCGGACGATCAGGCAGAAAAAATTTCTACCGTGGCAGATGCAATCGCATACATCGAAAACAATTCTAAGTAATTATTGTCATTAACACACAAAAAAGGTAAGAAGTTTTATGGAATTAAAACGCGTAGTTGTTACCGGCATTGGAGCAATAACTCCTTTAGGCCACAATATAACCGAGTTTTGGGATAACTTGAAAGCTGGGGTAAGCGGCGCAGGTCCAATTACCCGTTTTAATCCCGAAAAGTTCAAAACCCGGTTTGCATGCGAGGTTAAAGATTACGACCCGGCTAAGTATTTCGATAGAAAGGCTGCCGCTAAAATGGATCTTTTTACTCAGTTTGCTTTGATAGCAGCCGAGGAAGGTTTCAAAGATTCAGGACTCGTAGACTTTGACTTCAAGCATGACCGTGCAGGCGTAATTTGGGGCTCCGGCATCGGCGGTATCAACGTAATGACCTCTGAGGTAATTGAATATGCTAACGGTGACGGTGTACCTAAATTCAGTCCCTTTTTTATTCCGAAAATGATTAGCGACATTGCAGCTGGTTATATTTCGATGAAATATGATTTGCGCGGTCCTAATTATGCGACTGTATCTGCATGTGCTTCGTCTGCTCACGCAATTATTGATGCATTCAATTGGATAAGATTGGGCAAGGCTGACATCGTTGTAACAGGCGGGTCGGAATCTCCTATCGGAATTGCTGCTCTTGCTGGTTTCAATTCTATGAAAGCACTTTCTACCAGAAACGATGATCCTAAAAAGGCTTCCCGTCCTTTCGATAAAGACAGAGACGGTTTTGTTATCGGTGAGGGTGCAGGTTGTCTTATCCTCGAAGAATACGAACACGCTAAGGCAAGAGGTGCGAAAATATATTGCGAGGTCGGAGGCGGTGGCGCATCGGCTGATGCGCATCACATAACGGCTCCTCACCCCGAGGGACGCGGTGCTTCGCAAGTAATGCGTATGGCTATTGAAGATGCAGGTCTAAAGCCCGATGATATTGATTATATCAATGTTCACGGTACTTCTACCGGTTTGGGCGACAAAGCTGAATCTTTGGCCATAAAACAGGTATTTGGCGAACACGCTTACAATTTGAGTATCAGCAGTACGAAAAGTATGACAGGGCATCTTTTGGGCGGTGCGGGCGCAGTGGAATCCATTGTGTGCGTTCTTGCCATGGTCAATGACACGGTGCCTCCTACAATCAATTTTGAAACTCCTGACCCTGAAATCGACCCCAAACTCGATATTACTCCGAATGTTGCAAAACAAAGACCGATTAGAGCGGCTCTTAACAATACTTTCGGTTTCGGCGGGCATAACGCTTCAGTGGTTTTCAAAAAATTGTAAGCACTAAAAACTTTTAAAGAGATAGTGTTTACCGACTTATTGTCATTTTTTAAATTTATTTTTAGGTCCGATAAAAAATTCGTCTTAGAATTAAGACGAATTACGGGCTTTTTTCCGAATCATCTCGAATTTTATAAAACGGCTCTTATCCACCGTTCCAAATCTATAAGAAAAAGGGGCGGTTTTATGGTAAACAACGAGCGTTTGGAATTTTTGGGAGATTCGGTACTTGATTTGCTAATCGGCGAATATTTGTACAAAAAATTTCCTGAAGAACAAGAAGGTTTTTTAACACAGTGTCGTTCGCGGATTGTAAACGGTGAAAACCTTACCGAACTTACTAAGCATATCGGTTTGGATAAATTGGTAAAGACTAATGTCAAAACTAACGCTCAAGGCGTTCATCTCTACGGAGATGCTTTTGAGGCTTTTTTAGGTGCGGTTTATTTGGATAGAGGTTTCAAGAAAGCGGGTAGATACATTATCGACAGAATTATGCCTAAGTATCTGAATATCGTGGAATTGGAGCATCATAATTGCAATTATAAATCGCAAATGATAGAGTGGGGGCAAAAGCATAAAAAAACGGTTGTTTTTGAAACCGATCTCGATGCTCCCGGAAGCAAATATTTTGTTTCTACCCTCAAAATCGGCGACAATGAGATGACTATCGGCATAGGCTCGTCCAAAAAAGAAGCCGAACAAAAAGCGGCACGTATGTGTCTTGAAAAACTTGGTGTTATCAACGGAGATTAATTCTCTTAGAGAAAAATAACTTATGGATTCAACGTTTTTTTAAGAGTTATCCATAAGTTATTTTTTTATGTACAAATGATATTTGTTAAAGAATGTTAAAACTGAAAAATAAATTTTGATAACTGAAAAATAAGTTATAAAATTGCATTGTCAATTATATGACGGACTAATCAGTTTTATAACGTAAATATAAGTTAGAAAATGATGGAACAACTTACTAAAGCAGAGGAAAAGGTAATGCAACTTTTGTGGAAGTTGAAAAAAGCTTTCGTAAAAGACATTATTGAAGAAATGGACGAGCCAAAACCGCCTTACAATACTATCAGTTCAGTGATTAGAATTTTGAAGGATAAAGGTTTCGTGGATTTTAAAGCCTACGGAAAAACTTATCAGTATTTTCCGAAAGTTTCCAAACTTCAGTACAAAAAGTTCACTTTTGCGCAAATGTTGAGAAATTATTTCGACGGAAGTTATCAGACAATGGTTTCTTACATGGTGGACGAAGAAAAAATTACTGACGAGGAAATCTCTGAAATCAAACGGATTATTGATAATAAAGGTAAGTAATGGTTCAAGTACTGAAATACACATTGGAGGCAGGTTTAATTTTCTGCATTTTCCAGTTCTTTTTTAATCAGGTGTATTGCAGTTTGTGTTATAACAAGTGGAACAGAATTTTTTTGATTTTCTCTTGTTTCGCCTCTTACCTGTTGCCGTTTATACAAATTGAATATTTTGAAAACGGTGTTGTTAATCTTCCTAAGTTTGAAATCGTCAATATCGTAAATAACGGCGGTGTTGATGTTATTACGGTAAACAAGGAAAAAACTTTCCGAACCATGGCGGAAAATTTTTTCGATTCCAAGTTCTTTGATATTTCGGTTGAAATACTTTTTGCAGTCTATGTCGCGGGTGTTTTTATAAAATTGTTAGCTTTTTTCCTGAGCCTGAAAAAAACTTTGAAACTAAAACGTAATCCGTTAATAACAACTTTAGATAACAATATTAAAGTTTTTGAAACAAAGTTGAATACTGTTGCGTTTTCTTTTTTTAAGAATATATTTTTGGGCGTTAAGGCAAAGCAACTTTCTAAGGAGGAAATCTCGGTTGTGTTTGAACATGAGAAGCAACATATCAGCGGAAAACATACTTTGGATTTGATTTGTTTTTCTTTGTTTTCGGCTTTGCAATGGTTTAATCCCGCTGTAAAAAAAGCCAAGGAAAATTCGAGGCTCGTTTGCGAGAATATTGCCGATAATACTGCCGGAAAGGACGGCGGAATGACTCAATATTCTATGCTGATTTTAAAGCTCGGAATCTCTAACAATGCAAAGCAAACAAAGAAAAACAAAGATTTTAAGCAAGGTTTTCTTGTTCGGCGAATTGCCGGTCTTTTCAATATGGACAGCGATAAAGTTCGTAAAATTAGGTTTATATCTTCATTGCCGGTGATTTTAACTTTTTTCATAGCTTACGTGATGATTAAAGGTATGTTTTTGAAGACAAATTCCGGTCTTGAAATGCCCGTTCAAGGTAAAGTAAAGATTACTTCGGAATTTTTTGAAGACAAAATTTATTCGGCCTCTGACGGTAATATTTTTAAAGTCAGACACCTTCAGACGGATTTTTATACTTTGAAAAATCAAAATGTTTATTCGCCTTTTGATGCTAAGGTCTTGAAAAAAGAAAAAAATCTTATTTCTTTGAAAGATTCATGCGGTTTGACCGTAGTTTTAGGCGGTTTTGATGTTTTTGATTTTCAACCGGATAGTATTCCAAAAGGTGTTATAATCGGAAAAACGACGGGTGAATTGATGTTTATTAAAACCTATAAAAATTCTCTTGCCGTTGATCCTAAGAAAATCTTTAATTTCGATAAATAGCATGACAGAAAAGACTTTTAAACGCAAAAATATGCCGGATTTTTCCGACAGACTGCTGTATTTTCAAATCGGACTTTCGATAGCATTAGCACTTGCGTTGCTAATAATTAATTACGAAAAGCCGAAAACCGAATATGAAAGCAACGAAACTCCTATTTTAGGTTTGGAAATGCAATTGATAGGGCAGTCAGATGCTCCAAATCATGTATTACCGCCTGAAATAAAAAAATGAAAAAAAAATTAACTTTAATTTCATTTTGTGAATATAAAGTGTTAATTTAGCGTAGCGAAATTTTATGGTTTTGTACCGCAATTAGCACCTTTAAAACGTAGATTTTAAATAATAAACTTAGTAATACTTTAATTAAAATGGCACAAAAAAAGACAGAAGCGGCTGATCTCGAAGGCAAAAGAGGTTATTTTTTGGAGATTGGTCTTATCGTAACCCTTGCAGCTTTTCTCGGTATATTCGAGTGGTCTACCAAGGTAGAAAAAGCAGATGAATTAATGGGCGTGCAGACAGTGTTGGAAGAAGAGGAAATGATTCCTATCACTCGTCAAGAGGACGTTGTATTGCCTCCTCCGCCTCCTCCTCAGCAGACTGTTACCGACATTCTTGAAGTCTTGGACGATAAAGTTGAAGTTCAGGAAGATTTCTCGGTAGACGAACTTGATGAAGAAGATCAAGTAGATTATTCTGAGCCTATCGTTGAGGTTGAACAAAAAGAAGAAGTAATCGAAGAACCGGAAATTTTCTTGATCGTAGAGGAAATGCCCGAATTTCCGGGTGGAGAAACCGGGCTTAGAAAATACATCGCTGAAAATGTTCGTTACCCCGAAATGGCTAAGGAAAACGATATTCAAGGTACTGTTTACGTTCGTTTCGTAGTTGATGAAAAAGGCAAAGTAACGAATGTTGAATTGTTAAGAGGTGTTGACCCGTTGTTGGATAAAGAGGCTTTAAGAGTTGTTCAGAGTCTTCCTAATTGGAAACCGGGTAAACAGAGAGGTAAAGCGGTTAAAGTATCGCACTCTGTGCCGATTAAATTCGCTTTGAAAAATTAGTTTTTTCTCTTTCATTTTTAAATATAAACGGCTGCCTTTTTTTTAAAAAGCAGTCGTTATATTTTTCCCTTTTTCTTTTATTCCCAATCTTGTTTTTTCTTTTCGTACCAAGATTTCATAATGTAAAATGCTTTTTTCTTTTCACCGTTGTCAGAGAAAAGTCCTTTACGGTTGTAATAATCTTGAATGTCGTTTAACACTCTGCGGGGTGAACGGAAATCTTTTAAAATCCATGGTGTTGTTCCTGCAAAACCATCAATTTTGTCTAACATTGCAATGTTTTGAATGTAAAGATTTTCTTGAAATTCTTCCGTCCAACGTTGATTCTTTTCACCGTGATAACCATATTTTGCACCGCCGCCAAACTCGCTGATAATCACCGGTTTATTGTACGGTATTTCCCAAGTCATTTTAGGTGCGTCGTTTACGTCGCGATACCACCCGATATACTGATTGAAACTGATAACATCAACGTATTTGTTCATATTATCCTGAAGTTTGTTATGAAAATTTGATGCCGAGGTAACTTCCATTGCCATACTTATAAGACGTGTTGAGTCCAAATTTTTGGCGTATTGCGCAAGTTGTGAAAGAAAATTTTCTCTGGCTTGACCGTGCGGAGTTTCGTTAGCAATCGACCATATAATAACGTTTGCGCGGTTTTGATCACGCAAAATCATATCTTTTAACTGATTTTTTGCATTCTGAAGTGTTGCGGGATTTTCCCATGCAATAGTCCAATAAACGGGAATTTCTGACCATACGAGTAAACCCATTTTTTCAGCCGTTCTTACCATATATTCATTGTGGGGATAATGCGCCAAACGGACAAAATTGCAACCGAGTTCTTTCGCCCAGCCTAATAGTTTTTCTGCGTCTTCTACACTGTTAGCACGTCCGCCGCCATTGGGTTTTTCCTCGTGGATGCTGATTCCGCGTAAGAAAATGGGTTTGCCGTTAAGAATGATTTTTTTGTCCTTGGTTTCAATTGTGCGGAAACCTATTTCATCTTTTATCGTCGTATTTCCTAACGTTAATTCCGCTGCATAAAGTTTCGGATTTTCAGGCGACCATAATTCCAACGTTTTAGCCTTTATAACGCCTGATATTTTACCGTCGCTGTCTGTTACATAACTTTGCTTTAATTTTAATTCCGGAAACGAAATTTCAACGGTTTTGCCCGAAAGTTTTTGATTGAGATTAACCGAAAACGCAATTTCACGGAATTTTTGTTTCGTGTTTTGAACTTTTTTCAACGTAAAACAATAGTTTTCAATATAAACATCCTGAGTTTCAACCAAAAAAACATCCCTTGTAATGCCACCGTAATTCCACCAGTCAAAAATCTGAGTCGGAACATTTTCCGCTTTGCGTTTATTATCGACTTTTACAATAACAAAATTTTCACCGTCCTTTATCTTGTCCGTAACATCATAATTAAACGCTGTAAAACCGCCTTCATGCCGTCCCAAAAGTTTTCCGTTGAGATAAACGTATGCTTCGTAATTAACCGCTGAAAAATACAAAATCACTTTCTTGTCTTGCTTTTTCTTATAATTGAACGACTTCTTAAACCATACAGTTCCCTCATAAAAAAATAATCTCTCATCCTTCGTATTCCAATCCGAAGGAATCTGCATTTGGGGCGCTTTGTCAAAATCATACTCTATCAAATCCTCAGGTCTCTGAGGCTTGGAATTCAAAAAGAACCCCCACGATGTCGGATTCATCCTATAATCATAATAGCCCTCTTCTTGAACATCAACAATATAATTCCAATTTCCGTTGAGAGAAATTTTCTCCCTCGAAAGTACGTTCCCAATTTGCGGAATCTCCTGCGCTCTCGCTCCTAACGAAAGCACTATAAAACATATAACCGCTTTTAATATTCTATTCATCTGTGTTAAATTTTTTTAATTGTTATAATCTACACTACAAATGTATTATGAAATTTTGAAAAAAACAAATGATATGCACTACCTACGGTAGTGAGTGCCGCTCAAGCCGCGGGGGCTGTTCTTTCTTGGAAGAAAGAACCAAAGAACTTTTGTGAGATATAAAAAGGGAAAGCCCCTAAAGGCTTTCCCTTTTTATATCTCTTAAAAGTTTTCCGGTTCCCTTTTCCAAAAGGGAACTGCCTCGCCGGCATGAGGCGCATTCACCGCTGTAAGCGGTGTTTAATCATTGCTTTTTTTCATAATAGCATAGATTTCGAAGCAAAATCCGAATAGGACGACGATGGGTGCGAGAGTTATGTGCGTGAAGCTGAATATTGATTCGTCGAAGACGTTTGGGTCATCGGAGCCGCCGCCTCCCATGAGGATAAAACCTATTAGGATAATGCCTAAACCTATTAGCATGAGTTTGTAGTTCTCTTTAGAGAGAGCCATTGAGAATTTAGAATCTTCTTTGTTATCGTTTTTTACTTCCATAATTTTGTGTGAATTTTATAGTTGTGGGAGTTCTCCGGTTATGAGGCGGAAAGTTAAGAGTGAAGTCATAGACACGCCTAATATGCCGTGAAGTCCGATATTTTGTCCAGTCCAGTAGATGTTGGAGGCGAGTTTTTGGAACGGCATTTTTTTGATTAAGCCGTACGCACTGCCTTGAGCAGTTGAGGTGTAGTTTTGATATGTCAGGGGTGTTGAAACGTAGAATTTATCGACTGCGTTTTTGATACCCGGAACATATTCTTGGGCTAAGTCAAGAAGTTGTTGAGCTTTTTGGAGTTTAAAATCTTCGTATTCTTTGCCTCTGTGCATTGGGAGAGAGCCGTTATCGAATTTTTCGACATCTTTATAGAGCATAGGGGTTAGAATATCAATGTTTTGAGCATAATCGCCTTGTTCGGGAACGGTGTAGCTGATAAGTGCGCATGAGGGTTTTGAAGAAGCTTTTTGTGAGCCTTCGTTCCAAATATCTTGAGTTTTGTGAATGTAGATATTGTTGTTTTGATATTTTAGAACGTCTTTTTTTAATGCAATATTAACAGTAAACATTCCAAAACTATTTTCTAATGCGGCATATCGGCGTTTTTGAGCGGCGCGGACAAATGTTACCTTGTCTAACATCGACATTAACTCTTTCGGGTGTACGTTTGAGACCACGTTTTTAACTTCGATTTTGCCTTTTCCTAAGATTTCCACGGCTGAGATTTCGCCGTTTTTTTCTTCTAAGGATATAACTTTGGAATCTGTTAAAATTTCGCCACCGAATTTTTTAATGTTTTCAGCAAGTCTTTGAGCTATTTGCATTCCGCCGCCTTTTATTCTGTACGCACTCTGAATGAATGACGAATTGATTTGAGCGAAATGATAAAGCGGTAGTTTGTCAGTCAGCGGCAATTTCGGCGATGTACCCGACAAAACGTTTTTTAAATTTTCATCGGTTATAACGCTATCAAGATATTCTTTAGCTGGTTTGCTAAAAGGAGATTCGCTGTTTAGGATTTCTTCTTGAGTGCGGTTGAATGCCTCAAAAATATTTTCACCGATTTCTTGAATGAAAGCGGTGTAGCTTATAAGGTTTTCTTTTTGGGAAGGAAAATATTCCGTCATTTGTTCGCGGAAATTTTCGTAACCGTTTTTGAACAGATATTTTTTGTCTTGATAATAGATATGATCAAACCCTTGAGTATCCATTTTAACCCACGGTAAGTCAATGAGGTTGAATAGTTTGAAAATTCTATTGAGCGGCTGACCTTCGTCCATACCGCCGATGTAATGAAATCCGGTATCAAAACATTGCGAGCCGCGTTTAAAAGTTTGCAAACAACCTCCTAAGAGTTTGCCTTGTTCCAAAACAATAACTTTCATACCTTTTTTTGCTAAAAGATATGCAGTTTGCAAACCTCCTAAACCTGCTCCTATAACCGCTACGTCGTACATTTTTCCCAACAAAAAAATTAAAGTCTATCGCATACAATACCCGAAAGGGTCATGTAAGTTGTTTGATTGAAGAAAATTTCAGCTGAAAGTTTTTCCCCATCCTCTACTTTTATTTTAACATTCAGGGTAGGGGAGCCGTCGGGGGTTACCATTGCCGTAAGACGGCATCTGTCTATGGTTTTCAGTGTTAAAGGTTTGCTTAAAACGTCCTCTGCTAACTCCTTAATCATCTGAATATTACAAACACCGGGAGTAATTGGTTTTTCGGGGAAATGTCCCTGATAAACTTTATGTTTAGTGTTTAGGCTTACTTCGTAAAGGAAACCGCCATCTTCGAGGGATTCTTTTTTCTTGACGTAATAAAAATCTTCTATTAACATGATGTTTTTTCTAATTAAGAGTTAACGGGAAAAAATCCCCAGCGGTCTTTCCACTGAGCGTAAAATTCGGGATTTGAAGCTTCAAAAACACCGCTTCTGGTAACAAATAATTGAGTGGTTTGAGCCTCAATGATTACTGCGCCGTCGCTTTTTCGGGTTATGAGATAATTGAAAACCATTTTTGCGCTGCGCGTGGGAACGTAAGTAATCTTTACATTAAGTAACTCGCTGATACGTGCTGAATTTTTGTATTTTATGTGCATATCCGCAACGGGTGCAAGATAACCGCTGTTAAAAATATGAAGGTATTCAAAGCCGTATTTTGCGCCGAATTTTTCCCGTGCATCTTCCATGTATTTTACATAATTGCCGTGCCAGACCATTTGTATTCCGTCCAAATCATAAAACGGAACTTGAAAATCATAGTCAAGGCTCAAAACGGGAGCATTTTCAGTTTTGAGTTCCATTATTTCTTTTTGTCCATAAAAATTTTGATCTTGCAAGATGCAGCTGTTTTACCGTTGATTTTAGTAACTGCATTCATTAGCGTGATATTCAATGCGTTGGACACAACAACAAGAGATGACTCCAATTCATCTCCGACTTTAGCGGGAATTTCGAGATTAAACTTTTTGATTTCGGCGATATAACCCAAAACAATCGGTCTTTTGTTTATCCAATCATTGTAACCTGCAAAACAAGCCGCCGACTGTGCAATGTGTTCTATCATGCCCGATTCAGAAAACGAATTGCCGGAGACAAAAATATTGCCCCCGTCAATTGTAAGTCCTGTTTCGACCGAAGAATCGTTAGCGGCAAAAATTTTGTCCACCATCAACATCGGTTCGCGTTGAGGTATAAAAGTTTTAATCTCTTCTCCTGCGTACATTACAGGTGCAGACATTTTTCCCTTTTTTTTAAGCGTTGAGTTTGTCAAAAACAAAATCGTAAAGATTTTGGAAAGTTTTAACCTGAGATACGCTCTGACCTTTGATTTCAACACCGAATTCTTCCTCTACCAAAGCAATCATGTCTACAAGGCTAAGACTGTCTAATTGCAAGGTTTCCTTGATGTTAGCATCAGGAGTTATTGAAGATTCTTCTACTTCAAATTCGTTAGCGAGAACGGAATTCATTTTTGCTATGAGTTCGTTTTTTTCCATTTTGATTAAATATGTTTTTGATAATAAAATATTAAGTGTGGCTGCAAAGTTCGTGATTTTTTTTCAGTATGGCAAAAAAAATCCGTTAAAAAAATAATAAGATTGCAAAAATTCGGATAATGCAATTTTTTTTTACCTTATTATCCCTTTTGTTTTTTTTCTCTTACCTAAAAATTAAATCCCTTTTTCATATTCTTCTGTTGCTTTTTCCCAAACTTCCATTTCTTTTTCTAATTCGGCTTTGATTTCGTCGTAACGTTTGAATAAGTTCATATCGGTTTGATTTTCAGGAAGTTCTAATTTTTTCTGAACCTCTGACAAATCTTCTTCTAATTCTGCAATCCTTTGTTCTGACTTTTCGACAGCAGATTTTAGTTTTCTGACCGCTTTTTCTTTTTCCTTTTTCTGAAGATAATCTTGTTTTGACGATGTCGGTGCCGTGGTTTCTGTTTTAACGGCTTGTTTGTTATTACCTTGAAGTTCAAACTGCCTCATATTTTCGATTTTGAGTTTCTCCAAGAAATACGTTATGTCGCCACGGTATTGTTTTACTTTTTTGTCTTTGAACTCGTAAATAGTTTCAGCCAAACCGTGTAAGAAATCTCTATCGTGCGAAACCAAAATCAGCGTGCCGTCATACGCCAAAAGTGCCTTTTTGAGAATATCTTTGCTTCTAATGTCCAAATGGTTAGTCGGCTCGTCAAGTACCAAAAGCGAATACGGTTGAAACAAAAGTTTTGCCATTTCGAGTCTTGCCCTTTCGCCGCCTGATAAGACTTTGACTTTTTTTTCAATATCTTCGCCGCCAAAAAGAAACGCGCCCAAAATATCCCGAACTTTTGTTCTCATATCGCCCGTTGCAATATCGTCAAGCGTTTGAAAAACAGTTTTTTCCATATCCAAAAGTTCGTCCTGATTTTGAGCATAATAACCGATTGAAACGTTGTAACCGAGTTTCAATTCGCCTTCAAAAGGCAACTGTCCGATAATGCAGCGTGAAAACGTCGTTTTACCTTCGCCGTTGCGTCCTACAAAAGCCACTTTTTCGCCCCTTTGCAACTCAAAATCAACACCCTCCAAAATCACTTTTTCGCCAAATGCCTTTTTAAAATTAGAGGCTTTCACCACAATTTGACCTGAACGCGGTGCGGGCGGAAACTTAAAATGTATTGACGAATTATCTTCCAAATCCACTTCCAAACGCTCCATTTTTTCAAGCATTTTTATACGCGATTGCACTTGATTGGATTTCGTTGGTTTGTAACGGAAACGTTCAATAAAATCTTCCGTATCCTGAATGATTTTTTGCTGATTTTCGTATGCTGCAATTTGTTGACGGCGACGCTCTTGTCTTAATTCCAAGTACTTAGAATAAGGAGCATTATAATCGTAAATTTTTCCGAGTGAAATTTCAACGGTGCGTTTTGTAACATTGTCCAAGAAACTTCTGTCGTGTGAAATCAAAACAACTGCACCAGCATAATCCTTCAAAAAATCCTCCAACCACTGAATTGATTCAATATCAAGGTGATTAGTCGGCTCGTCAAGAAGAAAAACTGACGGTTTTCTTAAAATGACTTTTGCCAAAATGATTCTCATCTTCCAACCGCCTGAAAATTCCGAAGTCATTCTGCTGAAATCACTCTGTTTAAAGCCCAAACCTTTCAAGACAACCTCTGCTTGCGCCTCATTTTGGTCGTTTGCCAAAAGTTGAAGTCTTTCTTGTGCTTCTGTCAAACGGTTTATTAATTGTAGATAATCGTCTGTTTCGTAATCTGTTCTGTCTGCTATTTCAAGTGAAAGTTTATTAACTTCCTCCTCCAATTTTTTTGTATCTTCAAAGCAAGTGAGCGTTTCGGCGATAACAGTTCTGCCCTTTGGCAGATCCATTTGTTGCGGTAAATAGCCGATTGTAACCCCACCCGGAATAGTAACACTGCCCCTTTCAACGGGTTGTTCGCCCGTAATAACTTTTAACAGCGTGGATTTTCCCGCACCGTTTTTACCCGTCAGACCAATTCTGTCTTTCGGATTAATTACAAAACTTATGTCTTGAAAAAGGTCGGTACCCGAAAACGTTACCGTTACGTTGTTGATTGAAATCATTTTAAATCAATTCTATAAAAAAATTTTCGCAAAGTTAAGAATTGATAATGGAATATGCAAATAAATAACTTTTCTAAAACTTGGCGGAATCCCCAAAAAAAATGACACTTCCGTCAAGTTAAAAAAAATCATGACAAAACTTTCTCTACTTGTCCTAAATCCTTACATTCGTCTAAAAGCTGACGTATTGTTTTCTTAAAAACGGGGTGAATGAAATCAGGCGCAATTTCTGTCAAAGGCACCAATACAAATTTCCTTTCTTGCATAAGTCTGTGCGGAACAATTAATTGCGGTTCGTCTGAAATTATTTCGTTAGCGTAAAAAATAATGTCAATATCAATTGTTCTTGCTTGATAACCTTTTGAAGTTCTTTTGCGTCCTAAAAGATTTTCAATTTCTGAAATCTTCTTTAAAACTTCTTCTGCCGAAAAAGTTGTTTCAAAAATAACTGCTTGATTCAGATATTGTTGATCCGTGTATCCCCAAGCATCGGTTTCATAATAAGAAGATTTCTTTATAAGAGTTCCGATTGTTTTTTCTAATTCTAAAACCGCTTTTTTTAACCATGAATCTCTATCGCCGAGATTGCTGCCTAACATCAAAAAAACTTTTTTACTCATATCTTTTTTTATCCTAATTGTTCTTTTTTTAGCGGTTTGTCCCAAAAAACTTTTCCGTTTACTTTCGATGCTAAACCGTCAATTTTTTCTTGAAGGATTTTCATAAACTCCTGTTCGCGTTTTTTGGAACGACGACCTTGTCCTTGATAAAGGACTTCGCTGAAATAAGCATCGTAGGAAATGCTGAAATCGGTTTCGTCATTGTGCGGGAAAAAACTTACGGCTGCCTCATATTTGATTTTCCCTTCTTGAGAATCGGATATAAGTAATATTAAAGCAGCCTTGCGCTTAACTCCGTTAAACTCAAGTGCTGCTTCAAAATACTGCTTGTAAACATTTATTACTGCCATGTTTTGCTAAAGAATCGAAAATTCTTTTTTAATAGTGTCTACGTAATCGAGTTTTTCCCATGTAAAGAATTCAATCTCTTTTTTTACGGTTTTGCCGTTTTCTATAACATCCGTAAACTCTTTGTATGGTTTTCTCCCGAAATGTCCGTAAGAGGCTGTCGGTAAGAAAATCGGGTTCTTGAGTTTTAGACGTTTGATAATTGCCGCAGGGCGCATATCAAAAATTTTAGCAATTCTCTTGGCTATTTCACCGTCTGAGAGTTGAATTTTTTTAGTTCCGTAGGTATTAACATAAATTCCTACCGGCTCTGCAACACCGATTGCGTAGGCAACTTGTACCAAAACTTCATCACAAACGCCTGCTGCAACGAGATTTTTAGCGATATGACGTGCTGCGTATGCTGCCGAACGGTCTACTTTTGAAGGGTCTTTGCCCGAAAATGCTCCGCCGCCGTGTGCGCCTTTGCCGCCGTAAGTATCAACGATGATTTTTCTTCCTGTCAAACCAGTATCGCCGTGAGGTCCGCCGATTACAAATTTGCCTGTCGGATTTACCAAAAGTTTGAAGTCTTTTTCAAAAAGTGCTTTTTCTTTTTCTGACAATTCTTTTTGAAGTTCAGGCAAAAGAATGTTTCTTACATCCTCGGTAATTTTATTGACCATTGCTTGGTCTGCTAAAAGTTGTGCTTCTTCTGAGGTCTCGGTAGGTTTGATAAAATCGTCGTGCTGCGTACTGATAACGATTGTGTCAATTTTTTTCGGAGCATTGTTGTCATCGTATTCTATCGTAACCTGAGATTTTGAATCGGGACGCAAATAAGTCATAACTTTGCCTTGACGACGGATTTGTGAAAGTTTTTTAAGAATTTTGTGTGAGAGTTCGATGCTGAAAGGCATTAAATCTTCTGATTCCTTAACGGCATAACCGAACATCATGCCTTGGTCGCCTGCACCTTGTTTTTCTTCTGATTCTCTTTCAACTCCGCGGTTGATGTCCTGACTTTGGCCATGGATTGCAGAGATTACACCGCAAGAATTTCCGTCAAACATATATTCGCCTTTTGTATAGCCGATTTTGTTGATAACATTACGTGCAACTTGTTGAACGTCAACATATCCGCGGGTTTTTACTTCACCGCCCAAAACTGCGAGTCCCGTTGTTACGAAAGTCTCACATGCTACTTTCGATTCTGAATCCTGTTTCAAAAATTCGTCAAGCAGAGCATCTGAAATTTGGTCTGCAACTTTGTCTGGGTGTCCTTCGGATACCGATTCTGATGTGAAATAATAAGACATTTTACTTTTTAGATTTTTGTTTAAAAAATTAATATATAGCGGTGGGTCTGAAAGAAATGTCTGCTTTTGCTTTAGCATTTTTTTTAAGCGGTTGCAATCAAAATCAAATCCGTCCGCAATTATCTTTACGGCTGCAAAGTTAAGAATATTATTTCGTAAAAAAAAATGTAATAATTGTTTTTTTGAAATAAATTATTTTTCTTTGGAACAAAAAATTGATTAAATTTGTAATCAAAAAAACTAATTAAATATTTATAAAAGAAATGAAAAAACTATTAATTCCGGCTGTTGCAGCCATGATGACGGTATTTACAACCTCTTGTAGCACTTCAAAATATATGGAGGCGAGGTCTGTGCCGATTAATGATATTGAAGTCTTTTCAAAGCCCTTGGTAGCATCGCTTCAAGTAGCATCCGAGCGTAAGACTTGGGTCGTTACAATTCGTAAAAAAGATGCTATGGCAATGGGACTTAATGTCAATAATATGAGAGCTTATGCTATTGCCATCGCTTGTAAGGACGGTAATCCTGATTCAAAACCCGTTTATGATGCTATCGTGGGCGCAACTTATGTTATTAAAAGCTCAGGCAAACGCTATGAACTCGAAGTAACCGGTTTCCCGGCTAAATATTCTTCTTTCAAGGATTTGGAAAAAGACGATATTGAACTTTTAAGATTTTCAGGTCAGGGAGAAACTTATGTGCCTTGTATCGAAAACGGACATCATTTTCCTATGTTTAAAAAGTAATTGTTATGCGTGGAATTATATTTTTGTTGATGCTTTTAGTGCTTGGTTTTCAGAGCCTTAAGGCACAGATTATAACAACGTCTTCCAATTCGGGAATATCTTCAAAACAAATCGTTTCTTCGCAGCAAACTAGGGACGGCGGCGAAAAGTTTTGGTTTATGAAATTAGGTTGTAACTTATCCGGACTCGAACAAGATAACGGAGATTCTTACGAATACGAGGATATTGACCGTTCGCTGGGTTATAATCTTGAATTCGGTTTCAATAAGCAAATTGCTCGCACACCGATTTTTTATAAATTCAATTTTGGTGCGTGCAGCAATTTAAGCGGGTCGTATATTGATAAAAACAGCAATTTCAAAGATAATTTGAAAGAATTTGACCCTGATGACCTTCATCATGCAGTATATATTTCTCCTTTGAATTTTGGAGTGAAAGTCAATTTCGGTATTTCGCTTGAGGCGTCTGTCGGAGCATTTTATATGTTTGAGTATACTCCTGATTTTCAACACGATTTCGGTGCTAATCTCGAAGCAGGTTTATGGTTGTCGAAATTCTATATCGGAGTTCTTGTTCAAAGGGGATTAGCTGAAAGAGACAGCGATGTTCCCGATAATTCGTATTTGAGCAATGTTGCCTTGCGTTTAGGATTCTCGTTTTAATCTTAAAACTATAATTTAAAAGGAAAAAAGCCGCAAAAAAATTGCGGCTTTTTTCTTTTAAATGTTTTTCTTTTTTTAACCTTTTGAACTTCCGTCAAAACAGTGTGTACAAAGTCTGTTTTTCGGTAATCCTATCGCTTCCACAAGGTCTGAAAGCTTTTGGAATTTTAATGTGGTTAATCCTAAATCCTTGCGGATTTGTTCTACCATGGCTTTGTATTCCTCTGATTCGCTGTCGGCATATTTTGCCCAGTCAATATCTTCAAGATTGCCTTTGAGTTTGAGAACGGCTTTTCTTGTTGCAAGTTCCATTGACGAACGCGAACGGCTGAAATTTAAGTATTCACACGGATAAATCAGCGGCGGACAAGCAATTCTCATGTGCACTTCTTTGATTCCGTATTCAATTAAATCTTTTACATTATCTTTCAATTGTGTGCCTCTGACAATGGAATCGTCAAGGAAAATGCCTTTTTTGCCGTCGATTAACGCCGTGTTAGGAACGAGTTTCATTTTTGCAACAAGTTCCCTTTGTTTCTGATTTTGAGGCATAAAACTTCTCGGCCATGTCGGAGTATATTTTGCATACGGTCTTAAATACGGAATATGTATCGTGTTGGAATATCCTAAAGCGTGTCCTATGCCGCTGTCGGGAATACCGGCAACAAAGTCCGCATCCATTTTACCGTCCGCAAGTGCAAGTTTCTTTCCTGACTCATAACGGCTCTTATCAACGTTGATTCCTTCGTAGAATGAGGGCGGATAACCGTAATAAACCCACAGAAACGAACAAATCTGCATTTCTTCATTTTCTTTTTTCAATGTTTTGATACCTGTGGTTTTTACGGTTACGATTTCGCCCGGACCGAGATATTGATAAATTTTGTAACCCAGATTAAGGAAAGATGTGGTTTCTGATGCAAGACAAAACGAACCGTCTTTGTGTCCTATTATAATAGGAGTTCTGCCTAATTTGTCTCTGCCGGCAATTATTTCTTGACCGTTGAGGATGAGAATCGAACATGAGCCTTTTATCGTGTTGTAAACGTTTTTGATACCTTCGGTGAAAGTTTCTTTTTCACAGATAAGCATCGCTACGAGTTCCGTCGGATTGATACCGCCTTGAGAGGTCTCGGCAAAGGTTTTGCCTTCCGATAAGAAACGCTGCGCTATTTGTTCGAGATTGTTGATTTTGGAAACTGTTGTGATGGCAAATCTTCCTAATTTGGAATAAATTACCAACGGTTGTGCTTCCGTGTCGCTGATACAGCCAATTCCGGCTTTGCCTTCGAATGAGGCTATATCGCCCTCGAATTTTGTCCTGAAATAACTGTTTTCGAGGCTGTGAATTGCGCGTTGAAAACCTTTGGTTTCGCTGTAATACGCCAAACCGCCTCTTTTAGTGCCTAAATGGGAATGATAATCCGTTCCGTAGAACACTTCAGATACGCAGTCCTCTTTTGAGACCGCACCAAAAAATCCGCTCATTGTAAATTTAGTGTGTGATGATTGTTTGTTTTTTCTCTTGGCAAAATTAGATAAAAAAAATTAAGGGCGAAAATAAATCCGCCCATAGAATCAAAAAAAATTAAAATCTGTCAAATTCTTGATCTCTTTTATCATTGGTGTCTTTCAACAGAATTGTTGCTCCTTGTTTTTTGTTTTTGAATTGTTCCAAGGAGTTCGGCGGCGCAGAGTTAAGACTTGGAACCGTTTTTCCCTGATTAAGGGACTTGGTTATCTCAGCTCTTGTTAAAGGTGCCGCTGTGTTAGACTGTGTTGAATGCGTTGAATGTGTTGAACGTGTTGTCGGCTTTATTTCTCTTGTGTGAGAAGTGATTGCCGTATTAGTCTTTTTGTTAGAATGTTCACTGCTGAAGTCTGTGTTTTTGAAATGACTCGTGGGTTTAGCAGTTGAAAATCCCGGTTTTGAACTTTCTTTTTCGTTCGTTTTGAATGCTTTAACGGATTGTTTGAGCTCTTCGCTCTTTTCTGCAAGTTGCTGACTTGTTGCCGCAAGCTCCTCTGCTGAGGCTGCATAACGCTGCGTAATCTCGTTAAACTGCTGAACGGCTCCGTTTATCTGATTAATACCGCTGCTTTGCTGTGTACTTGCTGCGGCTATCTCTCTTACGAGGTCTGCTGTTTTCTCTATTTCGGGAATAATATTCTTTAACAAAGAGTCTGCGTTTTCGCTTATTGTAACACCTTCCTTTGAAACTTTGTCAATTTCAGAGGCAGCGACGGCACTTCTTTCGGCAAGTTTTCTGACCTCGGCTGCTACAACGGCAAAACCTTTTCCTTGTTCGCCCGCTCTCGCAGCTTCAACGGCTGCATTAAGAGCAAGTATATTGGTCTGAAAGGCTATTTCGTCAATAATAGAAATCTTGTTTGCGATTTCTTTCATTGCCGCCATACTCAACTGACTCGCCTCACTACTTTGTTTGATGTTTAAAAGTGCTTTTTGCGCAATGTGTTCTGTTTGACGGGCATTGTCGGAGTTTTGACTGATTCCCGCGCTCATTTGCTCTACCGATGATGAAACCTCTTCCGCCGAAGAGGCTTGATGTCCTGCTCCGTCGCTCATTTGTTGCGATGTACGGGCAATTTCAAGCGAAGTCTGATTGATGTTTTCCGCATTAACGGTAATACTATTGATGGATTTTCTCATCATTGATGCCATTTGATTTACGCTCTGTGCCATCTCGCCGAATTCGTCTTTGCTATCAACGTCGATAACGGCTGTCAAATCGCCTGAAGCTATAGTGTTGATACCTTCAAGCGTTTTCTTAGCTTTACCGCCTATTCTCTTGGAAATAAGTATTGTATAGAAAATGCAGAAAATAAATATCAGTGCGGATACACAGATAAATATTTTTACAATACTTACTAATTCATTGTCGATTTTTACAAAAGCATCGTTGGTTTCATTATCGTTTTTCTGCGTCATTTGTCTTGAAAGGTTGAGTATTATGTATCCCTTCTCTGCATTGCTTTTGGCTAAGTTTTCGTTTTCGTCTGCCATTTGGTGGTAAGTTTTGCTGCCATTAGCATATCCTTTGACATTATCAATCGCATCATCTACTTTTCTTGATTTACCGAGCTCCGAGGCAAAACCTCTTATTGAATTTAATTTCTGAATTAAATTCGTGAAAACTTCCTCAAGCTGTGATTTGTCGCTGATTTTACCTTTCGCATTCTCTACCATACGGATAATTTCCGATACGATTTTTACTCGCTCTGCTATTTGCTTGGTATTTTTGCCGTTTTTGCTGTTGGAATTGATTAATGTCTCGCGTATATCCTCCAAATCCGCATAAAACTGCTCTTTGTACTGTTCTAATTCTTGATAAAGCTGTGTCATCTGTTTTTTGTTATCTACCATTTTTGAGGCAGCTTGTTTATATGAAGAAAGTGCAGAAGAGATACTGTCAAGTTTACGTTGATCTGGGGCTGAAAGTTTTTGTTTTTTTAGACCCGTTATGGCATTATCAAGTTCGCCTAAATATTTATCAGCATTGATTTGTTCAGACATATCCTTTGGATTAAGTCTCATACCTCTTGCATGATACATCGCCATAAGTGCATAATAATTAATATCACCGCTGTATCGGTTTTGTGGCAATATGTTGTTGGCCATGTGATCTATGTGTTCACCGGTTTTGTTGAATGAGGTAATCATTATAATAGCGGCAGTTGTCATCATAATACAAATAGCTGTAAATATCCAAGCTATTTTGCCCGCTATTTTCATGTCGTTGAAATTGAATATGTTCATAACGTTTGTTTTTTTGGCATTAATATTATTTGTACAATCAAAATTTGTGCAAGATATGTTTTTTTTGCTAATTTTGCGCAAAAAAAATATTAAAATTTTAAATAAATATGAAAATTTTTTGCATCGCAGCCAATTATCCTAAACACAATCAGGAAATAAAGATGAAAGCCGAGTTAGAACCCGTTATGTTTATAAAACCGGAAACGGCGTATCTTAAAAATTTCAGTGATTTTTATTTGCCGGAATTTTCTTCTCAGGTGGAATACGAAACCGAAATTGTGCTTAAAATCAATAAGATGTGCAAATGTGTTGATAGAAAGTTTGCTTCACGTTATTATTCGGAATTAACATTAGGTCTTGATATTACGGCAAGAGATATTCAGAACTTAGCGAGGGAAAAAGGTTTGCCGTGGTTTTTGAGCAAAGGATTTGATTTTTCAGCTCCCGTTGGGGATTTCTTGCCTAAAACTGATTTTGATACTGTTCATGACATAGATTTTTCTTTGAAAATTAACGGTGAGGAAGTTCAAAGAGGAAATTCAAAGGATATGATATTTTCTTTTGACGAAATAGTGTCATATATTTCGCAGTATGTAACCCTTAAAACGGGAGATTTAATCTTTACGGGTACTCCACAAGGGGTTGGAAAACTTAATATCGGTGATAAACTCGAAGGCTTTTTGTCTGGGAAAAAGGTTTTGGAGATTAATGTAAAATAATCATATAACCCTAAATGATAACTTTGTTCAAAGGACAAAATGATCATTTAACCCTAAATGATGACTTTGTCCAAAGGACAAAATGATCATTTAACCCTAAATGATGACTTTGTCCAAAGGACAAAATGATCATATAACCCTAAATGATAACTTTCTCCAAAGGACAAAATGATCATTTAACCCTAAATGATGACTTTGTCCAAAAGACAAAATGAGCATATAACCCTAAATGATAACTTTGTCCAAAGAGGGAAAAAATATAATCAGAGGGCGTTATAATAAACTATTTTGGTTTTTATTATTAAACGTTATAATAAAATAAACGTCAAATAACAGAGTTTTTTAAATCATACAATCAAATTATTATAATGAAAAAGATACTTTCTTTATTGACACTATTATTAATATGTCTTAATTCTTTTGCGGATAATTCACCGAATGATAAGGCCGCAATCTTAGGAAAAATTTTAGACGGCAAGACGGGACAACCCGTTGAATATGCAACAGTTGCCGTTTATGATCAACAAACTAACGGATTGATTTCCGGAACTATTACCTCTAATGACGGAAGTTTCAAAATCGATGGGCTCAAAAGCGGAACTTATTATATTAAAGCGAGTTTTATCGGTTATGACGAAAAAATTGTCCGTGATATTGTATTGGAAGGAAAAAACAAGGATTTAGGTGTTATAAAACTTTCAACCTCTGACGCCGAAATCGAGGAAGTTGAAATTGTTGCTCAAAAAAAGGACATCAGTTATCAGATTGACAAAAAAGTCATTAATCTTTCCACCGATATTAATGCCGACAACGGAAGTGCCGCCGATGCTTTGGAAGGTGTTCCGAGTGTAGATGTGGATATTGACGGAAATGTTTCACTTCGTGGTAGCAGTAATTTTACTGTTTTGATTGACGGCAAACCTACCGCTTTGGACGCAGCCGAGGTCTTAAAACAAACTCCTGCCGCTATGATTGATAATATCGAAATTATTACTAACCCTTCAGCAAAATATGACCCCGAAGGTACTACGGGTATTATTAATCTTGTCACCAAAAAAAATATGATTCAAGGTATTAACGGTGTTGTTAATGCTAATGTAGGAAGTCAGGGACGTTACGGCGGAGATTTTCTTTTTAACCGCAGAAAAGATAAAATTAATTATTTTGTCGGAGGACATTATAATCAAAGAGGTTTTGATTTTAATTCTGTTTCAGACCGTATCACACATGAAACGGATTATGATAAATATGTTTATCAGAAGGCTAATCACGAGCGCAGATTCGGCGGTGGCGGTCTTAAAACGGGTTTGGATTATTACCTTAACGATAATAATCTTTTTAACTTTTCTATCGAAGGCGGACTTTTCACAAGCAGTGTTGATGGTAATAACACTTATAAAAATTATGTTAAGACCCAAGATGTTGAGTCAGATCATGAAGATGTGAAATCTACGACTACTGAAGACGAAAATTCATATTATTATAACACGAGTTTGTCGTATACGCATAATTTTGCGGGCAAAGGTCATAAATTGAATTTCAACGGTTTTTATTCTTATAACGACCGTGATGCGGATAATCTTTTTGTTCAAGAGGCTGAATCAGAAAACGATATATTTAAAAAATCAGGTCATCAAATCGGTAATCAGAAAACAACCAACAGGGGACGTATTAATCTTGATTATACTAAACCTTTTGCTAACGGTAATAAATTTGAGGCAGGTCTTCAAGAGGATTTGAACCATGCCGTAACCGATTATGACTTTGACGATTATGTGTCATCTTCCGATAGTTATGTTTATAATCCTGAGTTTACGAATGATGTAGTTTTTAAGCGTTATATTTCATCTGTGTATTCAACATTTTCGGCAACTTTCGGAAATTTTGGTATGCAACTCGGATTAAGGGGTGAGTATACTTACAGGGAGATGAATACCAAAAACGGATTACTTGATACAACGTTTTTAATCGACCGTTTTGATTGGTTTCCTTCGATTCATCTTTCTCAAAACATAGGACAAAATTCTCTTCAAGCGGGTTATTCAAGACGTATACGCCGTCCTTGGGAGCAGGCGTTGAATCCTTTTCCCGCATATTCTGACGAATATTCAAGAAGAATAGGTAATCCTGATTTGAAACCTCAATACACTGATGTTTTTGAACTTAATTATCAGATGAATTTTGATAAGTTTTTTGTTGCCTTGGAGACTTTTTACCGTCATACGGACGGAGCAACGGAAAATGTCAGCAGCCTGGCCACTGACGGTTCGGGTATTTTGATTTCAAGATTTGAGAACCTTTCTACAAATAATAATTTCGGACTTGAACTCTCTGGTGATTATGAGATTAATAAATGGATTAAATTCAGTGCGAATTTTGAAGTCAGACAATATTATATAAGAGGTAATTATAACGGTCAGATGCGTTATCAGGACGGAAAATCATGGCGCACGAAAGAAACATTATCTCTTTCACCGGGCAAGACTACAAAGATTCAGATTAATATGCGTTACCGTGGTAGCGACAAGACGCTTGTATCTTCCAATCAAGGCAATCTTGATTTAGGACTTGCAATCAGACAGAGTTTCTTTAAGAAAAGGCTTTCTATGTCATTCAGTATGAGGGATATGCTTAATACTGGAACGAGCAAGCAAACCACCGACACGCCGGAATATTGGCTTTATACGGAAAGACACCGTGCTGCTCCGATGTGGAATTTAGGTATTTCCTTTAAGATTAATAGTTATAAGGAGAAACGTCCGAACGGTTATGAAGGCGGTGAAGGCGGCGAAGAAGGCGATATGGAAGGCGGCTTTGACGGCGGTGATTATTAATGTTTATTTAAATAACATTTTAAGGAAAAAATTTTATCTTTGCATCGAAATATTAAAAAGTTACTTAACAGGGTATGCAGAACGAAGTTATAAGATTGGCCGAAGCTTTAAAGAACGGCAAAGTGATATTGTATCCTACCGATACCGTATGGGGATTGGGCTGTGATGCAACAGACGAAAAAGCGGTGGAAAAAGTTTTTGAGATAAAACACCGTCCAACTTCAAAAAGCCTTATCGTCTTGGTAAGTAACTTCTTGATGTTGCAGCAGTATGTAGAAACAGTGCCTTTCAAAGCCGTTGAATTGATGGATGAGGCAACAGGACCGCTTACGGTGATATATCCGCGGGCTAAAAATCTTGCTAAAAATCTTTTAGCGGAAGATGGTTCGGTCGGCATCAGAATTCCTGACGATGAGTTTTGTAAGGCGTTGATTTCTGCATTAGGACGTCCTATCGTGTCTACATCGGCTAATTTGAGCGGTGAAAAACCTTCAAGTATTTTTAAGAATATCTCTCAGCAGATTATAGATTCCTCTGATGAGGTATGTGTTTTAAGGCATGATGATCAAACAATAGCTGCGCCTTCGCAGATTGTGAAAGTAAATCAGGACGGTAGCGTTATTAAAATAAGATAATTTTTTTTTCTCTGATGTACAATAAAGACGAATATAAGGCTCTAATAAGACGAGTAGCGGAGCTGAGGAGGCATCTTTGACGTTGATGTTAAAAGAGCTTCAATAGCAAAAAAACAGTTAAAAACGGAGGAAGACGGCTTTTGGGACGACGCCAAAGAGGCTGAAAAGTATCTGAAATCAATATCCGATGAAAAAAAATGGATTACGGATTTTGATGAAGTTGAAGCCTCAGCAAAGGATTTGCAAGTTTTGGCGGAGTTTTCCGAGCAAGGGGAGGAGGTAGGTCAGGATTATGACCAACAGTATTCTCAAACCTTGTCTTTGATAGAAAATCTTGAGTTTAAGAATATGCTCCGTAACGAGGAGGATGCTTTTGACGCTATTTTAAAAATTAATGCCGGAGCCGGCGGTACGGAGTCAAACGATTGGGCGTCAATGCTTATGCGTATGTATATGCGTTGGGCTGAGGACAATGGATATAAAGTTTCGGTTACAAACCTTTTGGAGGGCGAGGATGCCGGAATCAAAACCGTTTCGTTGCAGATTTCGGGCGAATATGCTTTTGGCTGGTTGAAAGGCGAAAATGGAGTTCACCGTTTGGTTAGAATTTCACCTTTTAATGCGCAGGGCAAGCGTCAGACTACATTTGCTTCGGTTTTTGTTGTGCCGCTTATCAACGACGATATTGAAATTACTATAAATCCTTCCGAACTTGAGTGGGATACATTCCGCTCTTCGGGTGCCGGCGGACAAAATGTTAATAAGGTGGAAACCGGAGTCAGAGTAAAACATATTCCCTCTGGAATCGTGGTTGAAAACACCGAGAGCCGTACGCAAGGTCAGAATCGTGAAAATGCGTTGAGAATATTAAAATCGCATCTTTACGAAATCGAATTGAATAAAAAACGTGAAAAACAGGCTGAAATCGAAGGTAAAAAGAAAAAAATAGAGTGGGGAAGTCAGATTCGCAGTTATGTGATGCACCCTTACAAAATGGTTAAAGATCTTAGAACTAATATTGAAACTTCTGATGTTCAGGCTGTTATGGACGGCGCACTAAATCCTTTCCTAAAAGGATATTTAATGCAGTTTGGTTCTCAGTAACTTGCGGCATAGTATTTGTAATTTTATTGTAATAGAATATTGTTTTAACTAATTTTAACATAGATGTATGCAACCTTTGTATGTTTTCTTCGTATAAGAAAGTACAAACAATAAAACAAAGGATTAACATAAAAATTAAAGGAGGATATGCCTATAAGGAAAGAGCTACGCTTAAATTTTAAACAGTACAAACATGGATTACACAAATCTTAAAGACCAAGAGCTCGTTGACTTGTTTATTTCAAGTAACGACAACGACTGCATCATAGAATTGATTAGACGTTACAAAAGCAAGGTATATACATATATTTTGTTGAACGTTAAAGAACGCGAATTAGCGGAAGATATTTTTCAAGAGACCTTTATCAAAGTTATAAAGTCCCTTAGAAAAGGCAGATATATGGAGAAAGGCATTTTCTTATCATGGGTAGTAAGAATTTCGCACAACTTGATAATCGACCATTATCGCCGTGACAGACATTTGAAGATTACATCTACGGACCAAAATGATGCAGACCTCTTCAACAGCAAGAAATATGCTGATAGAAATATTGAGGACTTGATGGTTCAGAATCGTATCGAGTTTGAAGTAAGGCAGCTCATTAACGAACTTCCAAAAGACCAGAAAGAAGTGATACTGTTGCGTCATTACGGAGAAATGAGTTTCAAAGAGATTGCAGACCAGACAGGTGTTAGCATCAATACCGCCCTCGGTCGTATGCGTTACGCTTTGATTAACCTTAGGAAAATGATTGAAGACAGAAATCTCCAATTGTACGCTTAAACGAGGAAACAGGTTATCATTATTCTTTCATTTAAAAGATTTTAAAAAAAGGAATAAGAAAAGCCGGATACTTAAAAGGTGTCCGGCTTTCTCTTTATGTTTTTTTTTTTATTATTTCTCTTTCAAATCCGTGTATGAAATTAATCTGTAACCATCTGGTTTGCGGACTATAACGACACGCATCTTTTTATATACTTCGGGAGTAATTTTAGAGTCTTGCTCTTTCCATAAGATTTCGTCCGAATTATAATCGCCTTTCCATGCCTTGTCACAAGTGTAGACATTTACCTTTAATAATAAAGTGTCGTTTTTCTCTTTGATTATCTCGTCTACTTTTGAGAATACTAATTCGTTTTTCTCAAAAGGCATGATTTGATATTTGTCTTCTTTTTTCTTGTAATCAACATCAACTGTATTTTGAGGCTCTTTTATCGTTGAAGAAAAATATTGCGCCGTTATTTTGTCTACTTCTTTTGCATCAACGGTGATAAAATTGCCTTTTTCCGCTTTTGAAAACTTTTCGGGATTGCTCAAATAGAGTTTTTTTACCGAAAAATCTATTTTCGTAACATCATCAGCCTCCGGTCCGTCGAAGGTTGCTGTGTAAACTTGCGATAAGTCTGTTAAAAAATTGTTTATCCTTCCCATCTCTTCAAGGGGATTTTTACACCCCGAAAGTAAGAATAACGAAATAATTGAAAATATAACTTTTCTCATTTTTGCTGATATTATTTGTATTAACGCTGCAAATATAGGAATTTTATATTAAAATACGAAAACAAATTGTTAAAAACATAAAGGAAATATTATACTTTTTATTTGACGGAAAAGTTAATTTTCGTCCCGTATGGTTGCCTTAGTGTAGCATTTAATTAACAAAATCTTAAATAAAAAAGTGTTCTGCATAACAGATAAAGTTTATATCTTTGCACCGTAATTAGAAAGGAAAAAGGTTACGAAAATTGATAGATATAAAAACAAAAAAAGATGCAGCTCCCCAACACACATAAGGAGCTTTGGTGAGAAAACAATAAAGTAAACAGAGTTATTAATTTTAAAAAAAAGGAGAAGATCATGAAAAAGTTGAACAAAAAAATGGTTGTAGTTGCAATGGCTTTTGCAGCAACATTGTTGAATCCGGCAAACAGTTTTTCTAATGTTAGAATCGACACTCTTAAAACTGCTGATTCTGAAGAAACTGCAATCAACCCCGATTTTGAAGAAGAATTGGAAGAAGAGGCTTTAGTAGTTGAAAACTGGATGTTTGAACCCGTTTATGTAAACGCTGAAGAACATCTTGAGGTTGAGGCTTGGATGAGCGAAAATTTATTTGAAAATGCTGAAGAAAAACTCGAAGTCGAGGATTGGATGAGCGAAGATTTATTTGAAAACGCTGAAGAAAATCTCGAAGTTGAGTCTTGGATGAGCGAAAACGCATTTGAAGATGCTGAAGAAAAACTCGTAGTAGAGGATTGGATGAGCGAAAAAATCTTTGAAGATGCCGAAGAACCGCTTGAAATCGAATCTTGGATGAGCGATCCCGATTATTTCAAAAAATAATCAAAAACGCTAATTAAAAAAAATTATACCTATCAAGAAACAATCGACATTATTCTTTCAATGTGAAAGAACATCCGGTTTCCAATAGTCCCTCTTTGGGAAACGGATGGCTGCGGTAGTGAAACGCAGTTTTTTTTTTATACTTTTCAAAAAAAAATTTCCCTTTAAAAATAATATCAAAAAAAATACGCCCCGTTGGTTACAAGGCGCATTTCTTATAAAAAATCACAGCTCTTTTGTCTTTCTTCTTTTTAGGAGAACTTTAACCTCTTAAATAATAATTATAAACACATCATCAAAAAAAACTTTTCATACAAAAAATAATAAATTTATTAGGTAGCTTGTTTTGCGTATATATTGAAGTCTTAAGTTAATTCACTTATATAACACTTATTCAGAGCTTTACCCTATGTAAAAAAATGTTAATTATTTCTTTTTCTTTTTTATTATTTCTGTTTCTATGAAATAAGTCAGATAACGTGCCATTTCAGAGGCTTTTTTTGCTGAAGGATGCCAGTCTGCACCGTAATCAGCTGGGTCTTCTGAAAGTTCTTGAAAATCAAAACGGAAAATTTTTGTATCTTGCAAAATCTGCATTGCCGTTTTGGAATTAGAAATCGTATTCATCAAATCCTGACTTTGCTGATAATGTAGCATAGGAGAATTTACGAGGATAATTTTTGCTGACGGGTAATGTTTTCTGATAGTTTTAAGAAAAGCGATGTATCCGACTGCAAATTTTTCTAATTCATAATTATTTTCGCTCAAATCGTTGGTTCCTAATCCTAAAACTACAATATCTGGTTTGAATTTTGAAAATTCCCATTTCGTGGTTGTATCGTTGATAAGGGTGTTTTCATAAACTCTTGGCATCGGATATTCAGAACCGCTTTTTTTGTCCCCGTAATTTTTGTAAATGCCTATGCCTGAACGTGCTACAACCATAGAAATAGCGTTTAGGTTTTTAATCGTAATACCGGCGAAGGATTTAGCGAAGTTTGAGGTCGAATCGCTGAAAGAATCATCTCTGCCTGAGGCTTCATTACCGTAGCCGCAGGTTATGGAATTGCCGATGAATTCTATTTTAATACGTTTTTTTGTGTCGTATTTGAGAAGTTTAGCACCTTGATTGAGTTCAAAACCGTAAAATTCAGGGTAGCAGAAAAGTCCTTCTGAAACAAGCATAATGCTTACCGTATGAACTCCTTGTGGCAAATTGTCAGCAATTTGAAACTTAAAAACTCCATCTGAAGTCTCTGAAGTGTAGGTAGAAAACTTTTTGAAATCTTTTCCGTCTACCGAATAAACATAATATCCGGCATTGCTTTTGACTTTAACGGCGGCTGAGGTGCCGGAAAATGTTAATGAAAATTTTGTTCCGGGATAGCAATACGACAAACAATTATCTTTGTTGATAACCCTTCCTTCTACAAAGACGGACGGATTGTCGTGTTTTACCGCAACTTGTGCGGATAAATTCATTACTGAAGAAAACATCAGTGTAAGGATTAAAAAATATTTCTTCATCTTTTATTTTAATTGCATTTGTTTTTTTTTAGGGCAAATTTAATTCATTTTCATAAAACAAAAAAATCCGTGAATTTTTATTTCACGGATTTTTACTATTATATGCAAGTATAATAAATTATTTTAGCAAAAATAACTGTCTTGCGGCTCCGAAGTATTCAATTGTACGGGTATAAACTTTTTCGCTTTTGCCTTCAGGTGAGGTTATAGAAACAATGTCTTTTGTCCAGTTGCCTGTGGTATCTACCGTATAATTGTGATTTTCAATCGTTTTGCCGTTTTTAGCGGTAACGGTAACTACGCGGGCAGAGATAAAACCGTTTTTGTCGTAAGTTAAAGTTTCTTCGGTTTTTTCGTCTTCGTTTTCTGTAACGCAAGAGTTTTGTCTGCCTTGTGCATCGTAAGTATAAGTGATAAGTCCGTTGTTGTTGCGCTCCGTTGCTATTTTACCGTCAGAGGTATAAGTGAATTTCTTCAAAACGTTGCCGTAAGCGTCATTGGTGCGTATTAAACGGGAGTTTTCATCGTAATAAAACGAAACTTTCGAGTTGCTTGCCGTGCAAACAGTCATGTTGTTGTTTTCGTCGTAAGTATAGTTTTCACGATAATAACCGGATTCGCTGTTTTGAGTATATTCAACGAGGTTGCCTTTGCTGTTATATTCGTAAATATACTTACCGTTTTTGTCAGAGGCCATTGAAAGTCTGTTTCTTGAGTCGTAAATATAACGTTGTTCATTGTCAGTGCGGTAGCCGTGGTCGTCAAACGTATAAGTTACGCTTCCTGAGTTGTTGATACTTTCTGTTACTGATTTTACAGCACCTTTGAGTCCCATTTTTTCGGTGTCGGGACGGTGGTCTGTTTGTGCCGTTACATTCAAGGTTGCGGTAACGGCTGCAATTAATGCTACGGTTTTAAATGATGTCATGTTTGTATGGTTTTAAATTGTTAATATAATCTTGTTTACCTAATGTTTCTTTTTCCTTGTTCAAAGATTAACTTTTATTATAACGATTAAAAAAAACAAAAATTGCATAAAAAAACTTCTCTTTTTTTTAAAAAAAATTACGATTTTTTTATGTTTTTCTTTTTTGCATGTCCGCTTGTGAAAATGTTTACGCATTTTTTAGGAATTTCCAGCCAAAGCAATATAAACATCACAACCGACCAACTCCAAAGAACTACCATATTGAATTTATAAGTATCAAATCTGTTGTTTTTGATAATCTTGCAGGGAGCATAAAAATGCGCTCTGCCTATATCAGAAACAGGTTCCATAAAGATAGGGTCTTTCTTTTGTATTAATCTGTGTGTCGGCGCGTTATAAATCTTTTTAACAGCTCTTTTATTCAAGACTAATTCTGCAAGTTTTTCGTTGTAATAGTCTTTTTGGAGCTGATACAAGCCGTCTTTGCCGAGTATTTTTTCTAAGCTGTCAAGTTTTTTTTGACGTGCTGCGTTGTATTCTTCGGCTACATCGTTATAATACTCTTTTTGCGCTCTTAAAAACAGTTGTAAAAAGTTGCCTATCATAGCGTTGAACTTACCCGGAACAAATTCTTCGGTATGTTCAAATCCGATTTCAGGTTTTCTGTAATTGAGAAATTCCGTTTCGTTTTTCAAAATCAAAAGCAAATCCTCAAGTTCTTCTTGCTCTTCTTCTGACGGATTTTCTATTTCGCAAAGTTTGTTGCATCGTGCCGTAATATTGTCAAGCTCGCTCATTAAATAAGTGCTTAAATAAATACAGCGTGATTTTTCTTTGTCAAGTTCGTAAAACTCTTTTTCGTAAGGGTTGTTTTGAAACTGATCAACTGCCAAAGCCTCGTAACCCCATCTTGATACCATTAAATCGCCGATAAAAGGAACGTTAATTTTATCGCTGACACTTTCGTGCAAATCGTCAAAATCTATCATCGCCCCGCCCAAAAGCATCTGAGGCACAAGCACAAACGGTATCAAAATGTAAATCGCAATTACCGAATCCAATGCCGAAGAAATTATTAGTCCCATCATGTTTGCTGTACACGAGGTCGTGAACATAACAAACCAATAAGCCGTAGTCATGCCTTGAATTTCCAAAATATAATTGCCGACCAAAATGAAAGAAATAGTCTGAATTGCCGAAATCAAAAATACAATTATCGTCTTATTTAAAAGGTAACTGAATTTCGATAAGTTTAGAAATTTTTCCCTTTCAAGAATTTTTCTGTCCCTAATAATCTCGTCAGCAGCACAGGAAAGCCCCGTAAACAAGGCTACGACTACTATCATAAACAAAAAGACAGGTAAATTTCTGTTATCGGCAAAGACGTATTCGCCTTCGTCGTTGATGTATTTCGTGAAAAAACCCAAGATGAAAGCCAAAACAGGCGACTCCAAAAATGTTATCGCCATGTATTGACGGTTTGCAAGTTTTGAGAGAATATTCCGCCTTAAAAATATCCAAAATTGTTTCAGCGGATTAGGAATCGTGTATTTCGCTTGTGGAAGCGGTGTTTTTTTCTCCTCTTGAGTATCAACTTCCGCAAATTCAAATTCGCTGTTCGATAAAAATCTTTCATACCATTGTTTGGGGCTGACTTTTCGTTTTTGAGTGTAAAAACCATGTTCGTTAACCTCGCGTGATTCAATGATTTGAAGGATTTCTTCACTATTGACGTTTCCGCAAGTCGGACATTCGCTTTCTCCTGCGTCCACGTAATCGCTCATCAATTTGAAATACGTTATCGCCTCCATCGGATTGCCGTTGTATATAACATAACCGCCTTTGTCCATAACCCAAAGTTTGTCGAACATTTTGAAAATATTCGATGAAGGTTGATGTATGTTTACGATTACGATTGTACCTTTAACGGCTTGTTGTTTAAGAAGTTGCATAACGATTTCGGAGTCTGTACTCGATAATCCGGAGGTCGGCTCGTCCACAAATAAAATAGACGGCTCTCTAACAAGTTCCAAAGCGATGTTAAGCCTTTTGCGTTGTCCTCCCGAAATCACGGTGTGCAAATCGTCCCCAACCTTGAGATTTCTACATTCATACAAATCCAAATCCTTGAGAATTTTTGTTATATGAGCATCAAACTCTTTGTCAGAGAGGTTGTTAAGACAAAGTTTGGAATTATAATAAAGGTTTTGCCAAACGGTGAGTTCGGCTATCAAAAGGTCGTCCTGAGGAACTATTCCTATGATTCCGTCCGGCATTTTGTCTTTGCCCGAAATATTGTTGCCGTTGATGAAAATTTCGCCAGTATCAAGTTTGTATTTTCCCGTCAAAACGTTCAGAAGCGTACTCTTGCCTGTTCCGCTGCCGCCCATGATGCCGACTAACATTCCTGATTCTACCAAAAAGCTGAAAGGTTTTAATCCGGTTTGGGCGTTTTTGTAACTGAACGAAACATTGTTGCCAGAAAAAACAACTTTTTGTCTGTCTGATACCCTCGTAAAAATATTATTGACGGTACTTTGATAAATCGAACCGATTTTTTCTCCGCGTATTATTGAACCGTTTTCAAAAAGAAGTACCTTGCCCGGCTGAATCATTTTGCCGTTTACAGTAAGCCCCGATAATCCGTCATAAACGAAAAATATATTGGATATACTCCTGATATACAACATTCTAAGGCTGCCTTCCATTTCCGAAAGCTGAATGTGTTTGGTTCCTTCCAAGGCTTTGGGTAAATTGTCGGCAAAAAGAAAATCCGCTTTGTTATCGGCTATGCTCAGATCGTTTTTAACGAATGACAAAATGTTAAGGTATTCAGAATGTTCGATGTTGAAACTTTCAGATACTGTTTCAACGAAATCTTTTGAGGCTTCGGAAAAATTATTATCCGTTAAAACGTATTCTATGAGTTGTATTATAACCGTAACTTTGTCACGTTGATGAAGTTCTCTATTGATTTGCGCACATATTTTAAGAATTTTTACCGAACTTGAGGATATTCTTTTATGAGATTCTTTCCCTGATTTTTTGTCTTTGTAGGAATTGACATAACCTTCGTAACGGTTCAGATATTTTTCTGCGAGAGCCGGCGAAAGCATCCTCTGAAGATATGCCTGAACAACATCTTTTGATTTAGCGGCGTTGATAGTATCTTCGGGGTCAATAATCAGCGCAAACAAACGCATTAAAGCATCGAGTATCTTTTCGTTCATCGGTTTTTCTTGATTAAAAACAAATGCAAATCTAATAACTTTTTTTGTGTGTACAAACAACTAACGGTACTTATTTTTATTTTTTGAAAAAAACGGGGATAATTTTTGGGAATTTGAGTTTATAACATTAATTTTGCACTATAAAATTGTCGGTTATGAAGAAATTTTTTTTAGCATTGCTCGTAGTTTTTTCTGTATTTGCTTGCAACCGCGGAAGAATTTACGGCGAAAGGGAGGAATTGCCGAATATGGTTTGGGACATGAACAACATATTAAAGTTTGATGTCCCGGTTTTGACGGATACCGTAGCTTACGATATTAAAGTCGATTTAAGAACTGTTGATTTTTATACATCTGCCAATTTGTGGTTGTTTTTTAAAATCGAAACACCTTCAGGTAAAGTAATGGCGGATACTATGGAATGTATGCTTTATGATGATAAAGGTAATCCGCAAACCCAAAAAATGAGTTTCGGCGAGTTGGAAGATTATGAGTTTATGTTTAAGGAAAACGTAAAATTCTCAGAAACCGGAGTTTATAAATTTAATATTCAGCACGGAATGCGAACGGAACAACTTCCGTATATTAAGGAAGTGGGTCTTATCGTAGAAAAACACGAAAAATAGAAAAATGTCAAAAAACAAACTTGAAAAATTTGCGTTGATGGCTGAGTTCAAAAATGTGATTCAGCCCGAAGGACTTTTTGTCGATAATTTTGAATTGAAAGGCAAATGGGCGGATGATTTTTTTAAAAATTCCAACCCTTTGACCTTGGAACTCGGTTGCGGAAAAGGTGAATATACCGTTGCTTTGGCAGGTCTTAACAAAGAAAAAAATTATATCGGTGTTGATATAAAAGGTGCGCGTATTTATACCGGCGCAAAACTCGCCCTTGAAAACAATCAGGAGAATGCCGCATTCCTGCGTACGAGAATTGATATGATTGACAGATTTTTTTCTGAGGACGAGGTTTCGGAAATTTGGATAACTTTTCCTGACCCGCAGCCCAAGAAACAAAACAAACGTTTGACTTCAGCGCATTTTTTGAATCTTTACGGCAAAATCTTAAAAGACGGTTCTATAATTAATCTTAAAACTGACAGCCGTCTATTGCATTTTTATACATTGGAACTCTTGAAAGCCAATAATATAACTCCGATTGTACATACCGACGATTTGTATTCTTCGGATTATCTTAACGATGTTTTGAGAGTTAAGACTTATTACGAAAAGCAATTTTTGTCTGAAGGTAAAAAAATCACTTATCTGAAATTTAAGTTTGAAAAAAATAAACAGTTTGTAGAAATACCGAAATTTGAATTTTCGGAGTAATGAAAGGAAAAAAAGAAAGCAAATTCAAAAAAATTGCCGGTTGGTTTTTGCGCCTGCCTAAAAGAATTAACGTTACCGTTACCGTACTTTTGATAACGGCAACGTTGATTTCTTACGCTTCAACGGTGCTAAACCCCGGTAAATATACCGCAATTCCGGCATTTGCCGGTTTGGGATTTCCGTATATTCTCTTTGTTGATGTTTTTTATACGATGCTTCTTATTTTTGCAAAAAAATGGACGGCTGTTTTTATGATTTTGACTATTGCTTTCGGTTACAAACGAATTGATGAAACCGTTCAGCTCAATCCTATTCATTATCTTGAGGATTTTTCCAAAGAGGATTCTTCGTTTACGTTTATGTCCTTTAATGTCAGATTGTTAGACCGTTATAATTGGATAGATTCTAAGGGCGGAACAAAAAACAAAATTTTTGAATTTTTGAAATACGAAAGTCCTGAAATTATTTGTTTTCAAGAGTTTTATAACAATAGCAAGGATTCTTTACCGAATTGCGAACTTATCCGAGATATTCTCAAAACTGATTATGTCATAAGAGATTATGACGAAAAAGATACTGTTCATAAGACTGACAAAGGTTATATTATTTTTTCAAAATATCCGCTTTGTAACCGTCGTCCGATTTTTGATTTTACTGATAATATGATTGGAATGTCGGTTGATGCTGACATTTTCGGCAAAAAAGTCAGAATTTTTAATATTCATTTGAAATCCATAAAACTCGGTTACGACGATTATGATTTTATTGACAAAATCGAAAACAAAAACAATAAAGAACAGCTTTCGGGTTTAGGTAATATTTTTACGAAAATTTCCAAAGCTTATCAAATTCGTGTTAAACAGGCTGAATATTTGAGCATTTTGATAAAACAATCGCCTTATCCTGTGATTTTGAGCGGAGATTTCAACGAGCCACCGGTTTCGTATTGTTATAATAAAATCAGAAAAAGCGGTTTGGAAGATGCTTTTTGTATGAGCGGAACGGGTTTCGGAGAGACGATGAGGGTGAAATTTTTGCATTTTAGAATTGATTATATCCTTCATTCCAAGGTCATTGAAAGTAAACGTTTTCGCACCCACAGAGAAAATCTTTCCGATCATTATGCCGTGAGTTGTAAATTTAAATATTCCGGGCAATGATTGTTTTTGAAGTTTTTTTGATTTTAATTGTATCTGTTTATGCGTTTTTGGTTTTGAAATGTTGTGTGAAATTTTACTTTTATAAGCCGGAAATAAATCTTAAAACTTCTTATAAAAAAGTTTCCGTCATGGTTTCTGCCAAAAATGAGGAAGAAAATATTTCTAATTTTATCACGAATATTTTATCTCAAAGTTCAGAAAATTATGAACTTGTATTGATAGATGACAATTCTTTGGACAAAACTTTTGAAATTGCTGAGAAATTTTCTGATATAATTTTGAAAAAAAATCCGTTTTCCGGCAAAAAATCAGCCTTGAAATACGGAATTGATTTTTGCAACGGAGATTTTTTAATTCTAACGGATGCTGATTGTTTCGGTAATAGATATTGGGTGGAAACAATTTCCAAAACGGCTTTTGCCTATGATGCTGACATGGTTTTAGCACCCGTAATTATCTGTGCTGAAGATAATTCTAATATTTTTCAAAGGCTTTGGCAGGCGGAAGGTTTTTCGCTTATAACTATAACTGCGGGAACTTGCATTTGGGGCAGACCCGTAATGTCAAACGGCGGAAATATCGGTTATAAAACGTTTTTTTTCAAAAATAATGTCCTTTCTCTTAACAAGAAATATTCTTCGGGCGATGATATGTTTATGATGGAATCGGCTCAAAGACAGAGAAAAAAAATCGTTTATGTAAAAGATAGAAATGCCGTTGTCAGGACTTTTGGCCCTAAAAATCTCAAGCAACTTTTGCGTCAGCGTTCTCGGTGGGTTAGCAAAACGGGCGGTTATAAAGAAAAGTTTACGCTTTTTTTTGCGGGCGTGATTTTCTTCGGAAATTTTTTTGCCGCTATGTTGCCTTTGGTTGTCTGGTTTACGGATTGGCGGGTTTCTGTTTTTATGGTTTTAACGAAATTTTTATCGGACTTTTTTTCTGTTAAAGTCTCTTCGGATTATTATCGCAAAAAACAGAAAATCAGTGATATAATAGTTTTAGAAATTATATATCCTTATTATGTTTTATCTTCGGTGGCAGTGTTTTTATTCAAAGGCGTTAGGTGGAAATAAAAAAAGTTTTTTATATTTGCGCTATTAATTTTTAATTACCAATTTATATCAATATCATAATATGAAAAATGTAGCAGTAGGTATCGACATAGGCGGTACAAATACCGTTATGGGTATCGTAACGGAAGATGCAAAAATTTTGGCGGAAAAATCTATTCCGACCCAGAATTTTGTTGAGCTCGCTGATTATATTTCAGCGTTGGCCTCAGGAATCAAAGATTTGCTTTTGAAAGCGGAAGGTTATACTCTCAAAGGAATTGGTATAGGCGTTCCGAACGGCAATTATTACACAGGAACTATTGAAATGGCTCCTAATTTGCCATGGAAGGGCCGCGTAATGTTAGCCGATGAATTGAAACGTCATTTCGATTGCAAAATTGTAGTTACCAACGATGCAAAAGCCGCAACAATCGGCGAAATGGTTTACGGTGGTGCCAAAGGTATGAAGAATTTCGTGATGATAACACTCGGAACGGGTCTTGGTTCAGGCGTTGTGGTTAACGGTTCGTTGGTTTACGGTTCTGACGGTTTTGCCGGTGAATTCGGACACGTTACGGCTGTTCCGGGCGGAAGAATTTGTGGCTGCGGACGTCAGGGTTGTCTTGAAACTTACGCCTCGGCAACGGGTATCAAACGCACGGCTTTTGAACTTCTTGCAAAATATCCAGATGCTTCAAAAATGAGGGAAATTCCTTTTACGGAGTTAACAAGTAAGGATATTTATACTTTTGCAACTCAAGGCGACCAACTCGCATTGAAAGCTTTTGATATTACGGCAGATATTTTAGGAAGAAAACTTGCGGATCTTTGTACGGTGATTTCGCCGGAAGCGATATTTATTTTCGGCGGTTTGGCTAATGCTAAAGAGTTAATCGTTGATGCAACAAAGGTTTACTTGGAAAGATATATGATGCCTGTATTCAAGGATAAGGTAAAAGTTTTGCCGTCAGCGCTTTTAGGAACTAATATTGCAGTTCTTGGTGCTTCGGCGTTAGTAATGTAAAAAATAATAAAAACTATGGCTAAAAATTCAGTTACCGTTACGAATCAAGAGGGTGGTGGCGATGTCGTTTTGGTCGTTAAAAAGAAAAAGTTTCCTTGGTGGATTTTGCTTTTCTTGTTACCGCTGATACTTTTGATTCCTGTTAAAAGACAGATTTTCATAAGGTTTTTGGCGCAGCCTTCTAATATTGCAGTTTCTCAGACAGCGGTTCAAGCCGTTTATCCTGAAATTTCAACGTTTGGCGGCGTAACGGAGAAACCTTTTTCCGGGACAACCGATGATAAAGGCGAGGTTATTATCTCTGATGTTAAACAGCCTTTATGGTACAAACTTTTCGGTGGTGCTAACGATTCCGTTTCTGTTACTTGTGTTAATACTTGTCAGGAATTAAACAATGCAAAATACGGTTTCAAGGAGTTTCCCTTTGATGATTTCAAGGACGTTTATTTGACTTCAAAGACGAGCGTTGAAACCTTGAAGGTCATTGATTTGGACGATAATCAGCCTTTACCTGATGTTAATGTTAGCATTATAAGTTCAGCTGACGGCAGTTCAAACACGACAACCGTTTTGACGGATGTTTCCGGAAGTGTTGATATTAATTCAATGCCTGTTTGCGGCTCTGTTAAAGTCGTGGCTTCAAAGGAGGGTTACGAAAATGATACGTTGGAGGCGACACTCTTCGATCTCAACAACATGACGGAGTTGGAAAAATGCTTGAAACTCAAACCCTTGAAAGGTTGTGTGAAAGTTATTGTTAAAAACCTCAAGACTAAAACTCTTTTGGCAGGTGCGGTTGTGGAACTAACGATTAACGGTCAGTCCCAAAAACTTAAAACTAATACCAACGGTGTCGGTGTCGGAATGTTTGATTCGTTACGTATAACACAGCAACTCAATTTTTTAGCCTCAAAATCAGGTTATGCGGACACATCCCTTACGGGTCCTACCGTCAAAGACTTTATGTCTTGGGATGACGAAAAACGCACAATGTATTTGCGTCCGCTGACAACCTCGTTAGTTTTTATTAATACTGACAATAATAACGTTTTGGAAGGCGTTACGAACGTGATTTACAAAAACGGTACGAAAATCGCAACCGAATATAGTAATTCAAAAGGCGAATTTGTGGTCAGCAATATCGCCGAAAACGATAAAATATCAATTATCGCTTCCAAAACAGGTTATTCTACCAATTCTACAAAGGTTAAAAATCAAACCTTGGCAAGTCTTAATACACAGGCTTCAAGAACAATTCCTTTAACCAAAAACGAAGTCAGACGTGTAGACCCGCCACCTGTTAATAATAATATTTCTGACTTAAAAGGTCAAAGTGGTGATTTGCGTGTTAATCTTCAGTGGTACACCAAAACAGACCTTGATCTTCATGTTATTGACCCGTGCGGAAACGAGATTTTCTTCTCTAAACGCCGCGCATCTTGTGGAGGCGGAGCAGGTACTCTTGACCTTGATGCTAATGCCTTATTCGGTACAACTTCACGTCCTCAAGAAAATATCTACTGGAACAAACCTTCTAAAGGTACTTATACAATCAAAGTAGATTGCTTCAAATGGCGCGAAAACTCAATGGCTCCTTTAAGTTATAACATAACAATTATTGATAAAGGCGTCCGTACCGATAAACGTGGTACTATTACTAAGGGTCAAAACATTATCGTTTGTAAACATAATGTGAACTAATAAAAATTCAAAAAGATACGCCGCCTACGGCTGCGGTTGCCGCTCGCCGCGGGGGCGTTCTTTCTTGAAAGAAAGAACCAAAGAACTTCTAAGAGATATAAAAAAGGGAAAGCCCCAAAAGGCTTTCCCTTTTTTATATCTCTTAAAAGTTTTCCGGTTCCCTTTTTCAAAAGGGAACTGCCCCGCCGGCATGAGGCGAACCTCATTACCAAAAGGCAGTGCAACTTTTTTGAGTTCTTGTTTTAGTTTACAACCATTTTACCAAAGCGAAATCTGTTCTGTGAACGAGATTTTTGTTTGTCGGGAATAGTCTGAAACCGTAATTGAAGTTACCGGGTTTATCGGGTCTGAGATCGATGCTGTAATGAGCGAAACGGCCTGCTTCTTTTTGGAGTTTGAGGGGAACGGTAGATAATAGTTTTGAACTACCGTCTTGGCTAACTTCGGTCATAACCATTTCAATAGCGATATCTTCAGCTTTGAGGTCTCCTAAGTTTACGACAACTTCACCGTAGTATTCTTCGCCCATGTAGAGCGGGTCTTTTACGATGTCGTGGAATGAAACTTTTTCTACTGAGAGTTTATCCCAAGCTTGAACAACTTTATGTTTCCAAGCAGCGAGTTCGAGAGCTACTTTGTAGTTGTTAGCGCTAACGGTTGCTCCAGTTTCTGCGAGTTTGTTGTAATAACGCTCGTAGTAATCGTCTAATTGACGTTTCATTGTGAAGTTAGGAGCGATGTGTCCGATAGAGTTTTTGATAACGCTAACCCACTGCTGAGGAACGCCTTGTTCGTTTCTTGTGTAGAATTTCGGGCAAATGTCCTCAATAATTGTACGGTAGATAGTTGCTGCGTCCAATTGGTTTTGGAAACCTTGGTCTTGATAAGCTCTTTCTTGCGGCAAGCACCAACCTCCGTCGGGACGGTAACCTTCAACCCACCAACCATCAAGTACTGAATAGTGAATAGCACCGTTCATAACAGCTTTCATTCCTGATGTACCTGAAGCCTCAAGAGGACGTGTCGGTGTGTTCATCCAAATATCAACGCCGGAAACAAGTTTCTTTGCCAAAGAAATGTCGTAATCTTCCAAGAAGAGGATTTTGCCGACAAATTCGGGACGTTTAGAAATCTCAACGATTTGTTTGATGATACCTTGTCCGCCGCCGTCAGCCGGGTGAGCTTTACCTGCGAAGATAAACTGAACGGGTCTTACGGGGTCGTTTACGATTTTTGACAAGATGTCAAGGTTTGTCATAAGCAAGTTACCGCGTTTGTAAGTTGCAAAACGACGTGCAAAACCGATGGTCAAAGTGTTGGGATTCAAAGCGTTTTTGATTTTTACCATTGACGAAGGATCTTCACCGCGTTTTTGGTAATCGGCTTCCATTTTGATTTTGATGTAGTCGATAAGTTCTTTACGCTTTTGCTGACGCATTTTCCATATTTCTCCGTCATCAACACCTTGAATAGCATTCCAATAAGACTCGTTAGATTGGTCTTTTAAGAATTTTTTGTCGAATGTTTTTGCGTAGAATTGCTGCCATTCTTTTGCTGCCCAAGTCGGGTAGTGAACACCATTGGTAACGTATCCGATGTTAAGCTCTTCGGGATAGTAACCGCTCCACATGTAGTTGAACATGTTTTTGGTAACCTCGCCGTGAAGCATTGATACGCCGTTAACCTCTTGAGATAATTGACAAGCAAGGTAAGAGAAGTTGAATTCCTGACCTCTGTCATCAACGTTGTTTTTACCCAAAGCTAAGAACTCTTTCCAAGAGATACCGAGTCTTTCGGGATAGTGTCCCATGTAGGTCAAAATCATATCTTCGGGGAAAGCATCGTGTCCTGCCGGAACGGGAGTGTGAGTGGTGTAAAGCGTTGAAGCACGTACAATTTCCAAAGCCTCGTTGAGAGTGAAATTGTGTTCTTGGATAAGGTTGTTCAAGCGTTCGATACCCATCAATGCCGCATGACCTTCGTTCATGTGGTAAATCTGTTTTGTAATGCCCATTTTTCTAAGAGCGCGGATACCGCCTACACCGAGCAACATTTCTTGTTTTAAACGGTTTTCTCTGTCGCCGCCGTACAAGTGGTGGGTTACCCAACGGTCTTGATCCCAGTTAGCCTCGAAATCAGTATCCAAAAGATAAAGTTCGATTCTTCCGACTTGAGCTTTCCAAACTTGAGCGGTAAGTTTTCTGCCCGGGAATGCCACTTGAATGGTCATTTGATTGCCGTTTTCGTCTTTTACGGCCGTAATTGGCAAGTATCTGAAGTCTTGAGGAACGTCCTCTGCAATTTGATCGCCCCAAACAGAAATCTTCTGACGGAAATATCCGTAACGGTAAAGCAATCCGACAGCAACCATATCAACGTTAGAGTCAGAAGCCTCTTTCAAATAGTCGCCGGCTAAGATACCAAGACCACCTGAGAAGATTTTCAGTGAGTCATGAATACCATATTCCATACAGAAATATGCAACGGAAGGACCTTTTGCATTTTTCTTTTCTTCCATATATGCACGGAAATCGGCGTAAACTTTTTCGTATTTAGCTATAAAATCCTGATCGTTTTCCAAAACGGACAATCTGTTGAGGTCAACCTGACGAAGCAAGGCAACGGGATTTTTACCCGATTTTTCCCACAGACCGTCTTCACCGATGGTCTGCCACATTTCTTCGGCCTCGAAATTCCAACACCACCAAAGGTTGTAGGACATTTCTTCCAAGCCTTTAAATTTTCCTGAAAGGTTCGGGTGAACCTGAATGTTTCTCCAAATAGGGTTGTTCACTTTTATTTCTTTTATGTTAAACGATTCGTGTGAATATTTTGAAAAATCAGCCTCTTCAAAACGTTTTACCGTTCTGTCTAATGCAATTGAATAGGCTTTTAGATAATATTTCGTGAGGTTCTTCCACAAGAATTGTTGTGAAAGTTCGTATGCCGCCTTTCTTGTTTTTTCCATGTCAGCTTTTGACAAACCGGCATAGTCGATAACGGCTTTTGCAAGATTATAAACAACATCGTTATAATTATCATCGTTACGGTGAAGTACTATAACGGGTTTTGTATCTTTGGGCAAAAGACTTTCCGAATACTTTCCGAAACCGGCAAGGTCTGTTGTAATTGTCGGTACACTGAAGGCAATACTTTCAAGCGGCGTGTATCCCCAAGGTTCGTAATACGATGGAAATGCTGTTATGTCCATACCGATTAACAAATCGTAGTAAGGCATATTGAAAATTCCATCATCACCTTTCAAATATGAAGGAACGAAAATAAGTTTCAATTTGCTGTTTTCTGCATTGTCAAGACCGAGCGCAATAGCGCGGTTACATACAGCGTCATATTCTACGTGGTGAAGACCGTGGGTCAAGTATTTTGAATATTTGTCGTTTGAAACTTTGTCTTGTTTGCCCTCCAAAGCGGCTTTAAGGTCTTGACGAGCTCCGTAGTTGTTAGCGGGAACTGTTATTAACGCCAAAATGTTTTTCTTACATTCGCCTAAGTCGATGATTTTTTTCAAAGCATCCAAAAATACATCAATACCTTTGTTCCTGTATTCGTAACGTCCTGAAGTTCCGAGGATTAAAGTATCGTCGGAGAATTTCTCGCCGAAAAGTTTTGATGCAACGTTGAGCATCGTTTTTCTTGCTGCTGCACGCTTTGTGTTGTAAACGCTGCCTTTAGGAACAAAATCGTCTTCAAAACCGTTAGGCGTTACAATGTCTACTTTCCTGTATGTGAATTGTTTACACTCGATAGCGGTGATGTCTGAAACCGTCGTGTAAGCATCAGCGTTGAGTGCTGAAAGTTTTTCACAACTTTGTTTTGCCACCATGTTGAATTCACGGGCTTTTGTATCGCCGTCGTATGAGTTAATCGGAGAGTACAAAGGCTGACCGTTTCCGGCAATACTTCTGCCGATTGCTGTGGCGTGCGTTGTGAAAACGGTTGCAATTTCGGGTGCGTATTTCTCAATGTAAAGAATACCTGCACCTGTCATCCATTCGTGGAAATGCGCTACGACACGGTTTTCGGGCTGAAGGTTGTATTGACAAAAACTCTCAATTACTTTACCTGCACTGTAACCGAAAATCACAGGTTCGATATATCCCCAGTCGCCTGAAATTGAATCAAGTTTGTAAGTTTCCCAAAATTCAGCGAAAATTGAGTCTTTTTTTGAGATGTTTTGGGAAAAATCAACGAGGATAACGATAGGTTCACCGATAATTTTCCAACGTCCGATTCTGACACGTGTTTCGGTGCGGTTTATAACCCTTCTCCAATCTTCGAAAAGAGTTTTGTCCTCAACGAATTCCGGATTGTCTTCCGTGTTACGCCAAATGTCAGGACCAATCATAACGAGGTTGTCACCGAATTTTGCCTTTAAGGTCTGCGCTTTTGTTGAAACGACGGTATGGATTCCGCCTACTTTGTTGCAGACTTCCCAACTCGTTTCAAAAACGAAATCGGGAGTTTGTTCTGTTGATGCCATAATTTTTTATTATACTTCTTTAATTTATTTAAAAGTTTTCTGTTATGGACAATTGGGCATCAATCTTCCGATAGCCAATTAGACCTTAGTTAATTGTTAATTTTCAAAAGTTATAAACTCCAAAAAGTGTTGATAACCTTTTTCAAGTCGCCAAAGTACGAAGTATTTTTTTAATTTCCAACATTCATTTTGTTTATTTTCTAACTTTTTTTTAAAATTCTGTATTAACTTTTTGATTATCAGCTCAAAAAGAACAATATTTTTCCTTTAGAAAAACAAAATTACGGAAAAACGAAAAAAATATTTATTTTTGCAGCCGTATTTTTCTTATTAAAAAAACGTGATGAAAAAAGTTTTTCATATTTTTTTGTTGTTAATGGCGTTTTCCGTTAAGGCTCAGGACTTTAGAGTCGAAATTTTGAACCTTGACGAAGAAAACTCTTTGATAGTTTGTCCCAAAACTACTTGCGTGTTTTCCGCAAAAGCTACACTTGACGGACAAGAAGTCGCAGCAACTTTCCTTTGGGATTTTGATAACGGTGATAGAGTTGAAACTCAAGAAAATACCGTTAATTACATTTATCAAAAAGGCGGCGCATACATTATAAGTGTTAAAGCTGTTTATAATGATTATCAGGCTTTGTCTTACGGAAAGCTGAAAGTTGGGGTAAGTCCTTATTTTTCAAATTATTATAACGATATTGACAAAAGTTTCAAAGGAATTTGTTTGGGCAGTAAAGCGGTTTTAACGATGCCTTTGAATGATACTTTGGTTGAATATTTTCCGAAAAATTCTTTTTCTGCTAAAACTCCTCAAACGTTTTATTCAACCTCGTGGAAAGAGTTTGTAATGGTTAAAAACTTTAATAATCAGACCATTACGAGCGAAAGTGATATTAAATTTGTTAGAGTAAAACTTGTTCATACAAATTCCGAAAATTTGAAAATTTCTCTGTTCTCACCTGATAATAAAGAAGTTGTGTTGAAAGATTTTTCTGATAAGAAATATTTTTTAGGAATTCCGCAGGAAGGAAAAGCCGGAACACTTTATAATTATACGTTTTCTTTAAAAGCTGAAAAAAAGTTGAACTCCGTGGTTTTGAATGAGGCGGATGATAATGTTATAAGTGAGGGAGAATATTTGCCGGAGGAGAGTTTTGAAAATTTTTTAACATCGCCTATTAATGGTCAGTGGACCTTGGTTTTGACCTCTAAGGGAACCGAGAGTGAAGGCTATGTGTCTGATTTTGAGATAGTTTTTGATGAGGAAAGACTATTGTCCGAGAAGTGGAATTTTTTTCAGAAATATGATTTAAGACGCGCTGTTTGGTCCGGCAAAGGCATTTCAGCGACACGTAACGCTGTTGCAGAATGTACGCCGAAAGAATACGGCACAACGAAATATACGTTTACGGTTTCTGACGATTTTTCATGTGTTCACGATACGGCTGTTTTTATTGAAGTCGAAAAAACGCAGTTTTCGGGAGCGGGCGATTCAACTATTTTTATCGGTGATGAAATAAATTTTGAATCTAAAACCTCGTGGGCTAATGCTTGTACGTGGACGGCAGGCGATGATTCAAAGCCCGAAAGCGGAAATCCCTTTGTTAAAGTCTATTATGAAAAAGGTCTTTATCAAGTGATTTTGGAAAATTCTGACCTTTCAGGGTGCAGCGATAGGGATACGCAAACCGTTAAAATCGTTCCGAGACCTTTGGAGGTTAAGGAAGTTAATATTTTTACGCCTGATGGTAACGGTCAAAATGATGTGTTCACTTTTTTCAACGAAAAGGATTCTTTCTTGAAAAACGGTGGTCTAACTAAAATGCCGGCTAATATCCGTTCTATTAAAGGTAAGATTTATAATGTTTTAGGACAGGTAGTTTACAAATGGGACGAGGTTGAAGCCTCGGTTTTCGGTTGGGACGGTACTATCGGAAACAATGGTAGTCGAAAATGTCCTCCCGGAACATATTTTTACGATATTGTGGTCTTCGGTAAAGACGGAAACTCCTTGAACCGTTCAGGAACGATTTTCCTTTATCGGCAAAAATAATAAAAAAACGGCGGAGTACATTTTTGTATCCGCCGTTTTTTTTTATTTCAAATTGCTGACAATAGCCATAAATTCTTTCATAGAATCTTTGTCTGTCAGTTCTACGCCGTCCCTGAAACATTTGTAAATCTGATTATCTTTGAAATAAGCAGTTTCTAAATAATTGGAATCAACGTCCAAAATTACTTCCCTTGCCAAAAGCACGGGTTCGGAATTTTTGTAATAAACTTCCGTATTTTCTTTAACGGAATCTCCCACAACCGAAATTCTTACAGTATCGTTGTTCAAAACTCCCATAATGGTTTTGTTACCTTTCTTTTCCTTCCTGATAAAATCCAACTGTTCTCCATTGGCTTTTATGTAATTGACATAGTAATCTACGTCATTGAGGTAATTGCTGTTTAGAATTTCAGGCATTTGAGTGTTGCTGTTGTCTGATTTTCTGGTTGATACGGTATCGCGTCTGAAATTAGAACACGATACGGCAGTACATACCCATATCAGTGTAATAATAAATAAATATTTTTTCATTTTCTTTATACGTTAAATTCTGTAATTAAAAAAACGCAATATATAACATTTTGTGTTAATTTGCAATAGTTTGTTTGTTAATTTTTTTACTCCCTGAATAAATTTCAAAACATTCGAGTTTGCACTCCAACGGACCGTTGAAAAGTTTGATTTTCTTTTTTGGGTGAAGTCCGATAGTTTTCAAAGCCGGAAGATTGCCGCTTAAAATCCATGCTTTGTAACCGTCATAATTGTTTTTGAGCGTATCGCCTATGTTTTTGTAAAATTCACCGATTTCGTTTTCCGTTTCCAAACGTTCTCCGTAAGGCGGATTCATTATCAGAAAACCTTCCTGTGCGGGTTTGGAATTATTGAAAAAATCTTTTCTGTTGAAATCTATGAAATTTTCAACACCTGCTTTTGCCGCATTCTGACAACTTGCGTCTAATGCCGTAACGTCAATGTCAAAACCGCAAATTATGTTTTCGGGTTTTGGTTTTGCAATATCTTTTTGTTCTTTTTTTAATTCCGCCCAAATTGAGGAATCGAAGTTTCTCCATTTTTCAACGGCGAAATGTCTGAAATTGCCCGGAGCGATGTTCATTGCCATTAATGCTGCCTCTATCGGAAAAGTTCCGGAGCCGCACATCGGATCGGTAAATGCCTCTGAAGGTTGCCAGAGGGCAAGTTTTAAGATTCCTGCCGCTAAAACTTCATTAACGGGAGCCTCCGTTTGACGGACTTTGTAGCCGCGTTTGCTCATTGGTATTCCCGTTGAATCGAGCGAAATCGTAATATCCGAATTGTAAATATGAATGTTAATTCTTAAATCAGGATATTCCGTATCAACACTCGGACGGCGTCCGCGTTTGTTTCTGAAATGATCCGCAATGGCATCTTTGCATTTTAATGCGGCGTATTTAGAATGTGTGAAAACAGGCCCTGAGGCGGTGCAATCAATTGCAAAAGTATCACTGACAGCCATATAATCCTGCCAATTGATTCTAATGACCTCTTCGTAAAGTTCCTTGTCGTTGAACGCCTTAAATTTTTTGATTGGTACAAGTACTTTCAGTGCGGTTCTCAGCCAGAAATTAGCACGGTAAAGCACTTGAATATCGCCTCTAAAAACTACGGCTCTTGTTGAAAGTTTTATGTCTGAGGCTCCGATTTTTGTTAATTCTTCCGCCAAAACTCCTTCCAAACCGAAAAAAGTTGTGGCCGTCATATCAAATTTTTCCATTTTTTGCGTTTTTAATAATTAGAAACGGTTGTTAGTAATTCTTACGGTGTTTCCCGTATTATCGGTAATAGTTTCGTATTCTCTTAAAGCGTGTTTTGCTTGACCAGAGACTACGATTCCGTGTAAAAGTACGCTAAACCTTGAGTTACAGTTAGTTATAGTGTCTTGATGACAAAGACATTTTGTTTTTTCATCAAAGACCAAAGGTGCGTGTTTCGGATTAAGACTGCACGCACGGTCAAAAGCGTAAAAAGTTCTGCCGTCAAAGTTATAAAGCAAAATGCCGTTATAACCGCCTGTTATGTAAACTTTACCGCCCGGCGATTGAAGAGCCGAAAATCTTGAATCGCTAAGGGATACGGTTATATTAACGTAAATTTCAGGCACAGGGTTGTCTTTTTCGCTGTCACATGACAAAAAAAATATAAAAAAAACGGCAATAAGAGCCGGTAATTTTAATTTCAATTTTTTTTATTTAAGTTTGTAGCGGATTTTTTGTAATCCGAGGCAAAGTTAAACAAAAAAATTAAACTTCAGTATATGAAAAATTTAATATTAAAGACATTAATTTTTGTTTTTCTGATAACTATCTCATTTCCAGATAGTATCTATGCTCAGTTTGAAGGAGGAAAAGCAAATTTGGGAGCGGAGTTTGCCCCTTCGGGAAGTCAGTTTACGCAAGACGGCTTTTTAATTGAGAAAGGTTTAAAGCGTAAAAAGCAGAAAAAACTTTATGAAAAATGGAAGAAACATCAAGATAAGCAAAAAAAGAAAATGCAGAAAGATTCTCTTAAAACCGTCAAAAAGATGGAGAAAGATTCTTTGAAAGCAGATAAAAGGTTGCAGAACGATTCTGATGATGATGAGGAGGAGGTTAGCGAAAAGGAGAAAAAGAAAGCTAATAAAGCTGACGATGATGCTTTGTTAGATAAGAATGCCCGAAAGGAGCAGAAGAAAAAGGATAAAGAAGAGAAAAAGAAGCATAAAGACGAAGAAAAGACGAAGAAAAAAGGTGGAGATTCTTTGGAAGATGATATGGATATGGATTATGATGTCCCTGACCTTGAGGATTTTGGAAAGGAGGGCGAGAGTGCCGAATTTGAGGTTGAGCAGGAGGCCGTCTTTGAAAAAACAGACGATTTAGAGCAGGAGAAAAAATCCAAAGACAAAAAAGAGAAGAAAGAGAAAACCAAAATGACTAAAGAGGAAAAGGAGGCTAAGAAAAAGCAGGATAAAATAACGAAAGAATTTAAGAAAAATAGCGGCAAGACTGTTGATAGAAAAAAGAGTCAAAAAATCAGGGAAAAGCAAATGCAGAAAGCCAAAAAAGAGGAAGAAAAAAAAGCGGCAGATGCAGAGCTTCATGCCCGTGCTGCCTCAGGCGGCGATCTGACCTCCAAGGAGAAAAAAACGTTGGCAAAGGAGCAGCGTAAACAATATATTGCCGATTATAAGCATCAGAAAAAGGCTAAAAAGGCAATCTTGAAAATTCAAGACAAAAAAACAGCTCGACAAATGAAAAAGCATCATAAAAAGACAGATAAAAAAATGAAGGATAGACGCAAAAAATCCAAACCCGGATTTTTTAAGAACTTTTTTTAATAATATAACAAAATGAGTACGGCAGCATTTACTTCTATTATGTTGATTGTAATTTTTGCGTTTATAGCTGCAATGATATGGGCTTATAGACGCAATGATTACAAAGCGGAGCAGAGAACTTTTACTCCAGAAGCCCTTAATAGTCTTGACGATACGATGAAGACTATAACCTCTTATAGTCAGGAGTATTTAAAGGATTTGCAGCAGAAGGAGGAGCAGGAAAAGAAAAAAAATGAGGAAGAGGAGCGGCAAAAAGACCCGCTTGCTAAGGTTGAAGCTTTGACCAGCAGAGCGAAGATGATTCAAGCTAAAAATCATATTCGCAAATCTGCTGCTGACGAGTATTTTGAAAAAACGCGCAAGATTGCAAACGAAATTTTAAAACCCAAAACCTAAAAAAAAATTTTTTTTCTCAAAAAAACGTGTTACATTTGCAGCGTAAAAAGATTATTAAAGTTAGGCAAGGGAGAATCCAAAAGGTGATGAGCGTTTTGAATTCTTCTTTGTTTTTTGTTTTATCAAAAAAATAAAATTAGAAAAAATGGCTAAAATCACTTATTTAACGGATGAGGGTTTGAAAAAACTTAACGATGAACTCGATCATCTTATCGCTGTAGAGCGTCCGAATATATCTAAACAAATCGCCGAGGCAAGAGAAAAAGGCGATCTTTCAGAAAACGCCGAATACGATGCCGCTAAAGAGGCTCAAGGTCTTTTGGAATTGAAAATTTCAAAACTTCAGGATTTGATTAAAAATGCTCGTGTTATTGATAAAAGTCAAATTCAATCGGATATTGTTCAGATTTTGAGCAAGGTAACGATTCAGAATGTTAAGACCAAAATGAAAATGACTTATACTTTGGTTGCAGAAAGCGAGGCTAATCTCAAAGAAGGTAAAATTTCTGTTGAAACGCCTATTGCTAAAGGTCTTATGGGCAAAAAAGTCGGTGATACGGCTAAAATTAAAATTCCTGCCGGTGAAGCAGAATTTAAAATTATCGACATCAGTATTTAAAGAAATTCATAATTAAGAAAAATATGGCAACAATTTTTTCACGTATTATAAAAGGTGAGATTCCTTGTTATAAAATTGCTGAAAACGATGAGTTTTTTGCATTTTTGGATGTTAATCCTATTCAGAAGGGACACACGTTGGTTGTTCCGAAAGAGGAAATAAGTTATATTTTTGACATTGACGACGACAAACTCGGTCGTTATATGGCTTTCGCAAAAAAAGTTGCGGCAGCTATCAAAGCTGCAATTCCTTGCGTTAAAGTAGGTATTGCGGTTGTCGGTCTTGAAGTACCTCATTCCCACATACATCTTGTTCCTCTCAATCAAGTAAACGATATGTCGTTTGAACACAAAATGACTCTCGAAAAAGAGGAAATGCAGCAGATTGCTGACAAGATTGTTAAAAATTTTTCTATGAATTAGTTTTAGAACCTTTGGGGCGGGAAATTTATTTTTCTTCGCCCTTCGTTTTATAAAAAAATGGGAACGTTAGAGGCTTTTATTTTAGGCATAGTTCAGGGTTTGACCGAATTTTTGCCGGTCAGCAGTAGTGGACATCTTCAAATAGGACAACATATTTTAGGTACGACCGAAACCGGCGGTTTAACATTTGACATTGTCGTACACGTGGCTACCGTTTTTGCTACAATCGTAATTTTCAGAAAACAAATTTGGGATTTGATTTGCGGTTTTTTTAAGAAAATTAATCCTGATAATTCACTTCCTTTTTGGCGCAGACTCAACGAGGCTCAGCGTTATGTGATTTTAATAGTGATTTCAATGATTCCGATAGGCATCGTAGGACTTTGTTTTAAGGATAAGGTTGAAGAAATTTTCTCTTCAAGCATTACCGTGGTAGGTGTTTGTCTTATTGTAACCTCAATTCTTTTGGCTTTAACGCATTACATCAAACCTCAAGAAGGAAAAGAAAAACAGGAAATTTCGCCCTTACACGCTTTTATAATCGGTTTGGCACAGTCTGTTGCCGTTTTGCCGGGACTTTCAAGGTCGGGTTCAACGATTTCTACGGGCTTGGTTCTGGGAAACAAACGCGAAAGTGTTGCTCAATTTTCGTTTTTGATGGTTATTCCTCCGATTTTGGGCGAGGCACTTTTGGATTTTAAACATATTTTTGCACCTTCGGCAGAATACCTTGCTCAACATGGAGGCGAAATGGTTCAAATTCCTACTTTAGCTTTGATAATCGGTTTTGTTGCAGCTTTTGTCAGCGGTTGTATCGCTTGTAAATGGATGGTGCAATTAATTAAGAAATGCAAACTTATTTATTTTGCAATTTATTGTTTTGTTATGGGTTGCGTTTGTATTGCTTTCCTTTAGCCGTAACTGAATAAAAAATATTAAAAAAAAACGTTCCGAATGATAATCGGGGCGTTTTTTTTGCATTATTTATTTTATTTATTAATTTAGCGGTATGATTACAAAGCGGAGTTTTAAAGCTTTTTTGATTGTTTTTTTGATGGCAATCTTTGTAAATCAGAGAGTTTTGGCTTTTGAGCCTAATGAAACTTTCGGAACGGAGCTTTGTGCACATAATCAAACTTATACCTCAAGCGAACTTTTAGCTTGTGTTTTGGTTTCGATTTCGGTTTTAATGGTAGCCGTTTTGTATGTCAGAAGATTTTACCTTGAAAAATTATTGAAGGCTCAGGACGATTTGAAAAGTCAAACGGATAGTTTCAACGCAACTAAGGAATTGTTGGAGTCGCAGCAGGAGAGTCTTAACAATGCTTTGCTGGATTTGTCGGTTTTAAGCGAATCAGGTCAGTGTATAATCAAAAGCCAAAGCATGAAAGATATTTCTCAAAACGTTTATGAGGAAATTAAAAAGTTTTTTGAAATTGATTATATCGGAGTTGGTATTTACAACGGTCCTCATTCAAGCATTGATTTTCCCTCCTTTGTCTTAAATGGTAATGTGATGCCTTTTGCGCGTTATAATGTTGAAAATATAAGCAACATGATTGTCTGGTCGTTTATCAACAGAAAATCAGTTGTTATCTCCGATTACAAATCCGAGGTTGGTAATTATATTGATACAGATTATTATAAATTAGATACTTCGCTTTTCGGTTCTGCTGTTTATGTCCCATTGTACGACAATGATATGACAATCGGAATGTTTACTGTTCACAGCCTTAAAAAAAATTTTTTCACATCTTATCATTTGAGTATTATCAATAATTTGGCGACTTACGTGGAATTTGCCATTGTTAATATTTCGTATATCAGACGTAACGAATTTCAGAAAAAACTTATTGAAGAAAGAAATGTTGAACTTCAGAACACGTACAACGATTTAAAAGAGAATCAGCAGAAACTTGAGGATTTGAATTCCGAACTTCAGAGATTTTCTGTTTCGGTCAGCAACACAGAAAATGCCGTTATCATGTTGGATGAAAACCGTAATATTATTTGGGTGAACAACGCATTTACAAAAATTTACGGTTATACTTTCGAGGAATATACTGCCAAAGGTGCTAATTATAAAGTTGCCATGAACAATCCCGCTACGATAGCCTATTACGATGAGGTTTTTAGAGATTGTAAGCCGAAAACTTTTACACTTTTGCATTATACTAAAACGGGTAAGGAGATTTGGATTCAGTCGTCCGTAACGCCGATTCTTGATTCTAACGGAAATGTTATTCAAACGGTTTCCGTTGATACTGACATTTCAAAAGTTAAATTTGCCGAAACCGAAATCACCAAACAACGCAATGAAATTGAGCTTAAAAACAAAGAAGTTACGAAATCCATTGAATATGCCTCTATTATTCAAACGGCTCTGATGACGGGAAAAGCCGCTTTGCAGCAACTCTTTAGTGATAGTTTTTATCTTAACCTGCCAAAAGCTATCGTTTCGGGCGATTTTTTGTGGATAGGGCGTAAATTCGGCAGAAAATATATTGCGCTTTGCGACTGTGCGGGACACGGTGTTCCTGGAGCTTTTGTTTCGTTGATGGGTAAAATGTTTTTGGACGAAATTCTTCAAACGGCTTGCGAAGAAGATACTCCGGGGATTTTAATCAGGGAATTGAATGATAAACTTCATAAATCCGTTAATAGTTTGAGTAATAAAATCGGCGGTGTTGATGGTATGGATTTATCGTTTTGCATTGTTAATTCCGATAATACGATGTTGGAATATGCCGGGGCTTACCGTCCGCTTTATATTGTGCGTCAAGGTGAGTTGTCAAAACTTCAGCCGGACCGTTGTTCGCTCGGAAATATTGACGAAGATTCTGATTTTCAGTTTGCAACGCATGAGATAGAATTGTGTAAAGGTGATTTCTTATTTATGACATCTGACGGTTATTCCGATCAGTTCGGTCAGGAAAACGGGAAAAAAATGGGTCGTGTTAATTTTTATAAACTTATAACAGAGGCCGCTTCTTTGAGTTGTGATGAGATGTCGGAATTCTTTCTTGAACGTCATATTTCCTGGCGTGGAAGTTTGGAGCAAGTTGATGATATTTCTATGGTGGTCATAAGCTTTTCATAATTTTCCCCTTTTTTTAAAATAAAAAAAACTATTTTTAGAATGTCGTAATGATTTTTTTTATCATTGCGACGATAAAAAATATGCACGAAGATAATGCAGCTGTTATTAAGCTGAACACAATGAAAATCAACGCTTTTTTCAATTTTATATTATTTTCCATTTTTTTTCTGTGTTAAAGGAAAGTTAATTTTGTTATTTTCTGCTTATATAACACGTGAAATGTTATCAACCCTATAAAAAAATCAGTTTTTTTTATTCAATTCTGAAGTTTTTTTTCATCAATATAAGATTTATTGTTTTTTATATTTACCTTGAAAAAATAAAAATCATGGACATCGAAAATAAGAAATTAAAGTCCCAAAACATTGGTTCTGATTCCTAAAAAAAGATGAGAAATTAACTTTTGCATTAGAGAAAAAATTGCCTTTTTCTCAAATTTTTATTAATTTTGCGGTCTGAAAATCAGCAAAATTTTGAAACAAAATATCATCGAAAAATACAATGTACCTGTGCCAAGGTACACAAGTTATCCGCCCGCAAACTATTTCGCAGAGTTAGGCGAAGCGGACTTCAAAAATGCCGTCTTGGAGTCAAACGAGCAAAAAGACAGCAACTTGTCGTTTTATATTCATTTCCCATATTGCCCGAGATTGTGTCATTATTGCGCTTGTAACTCGTATGCAATGCCGCAAACGGAAAATGTAGAGCGTTATATCGACGCTCTGCACAAAGAAATCGACATGATTTTGCCGCTTTTGAACTCTGAGAGAAAAATTTCACAAATTCATTACGGCGGCGGCACTCCAACCTCAATGCCGTTGGATGCAATTAAAGAACTTAATCAGCATTTACTCAGCGCATTTAAAACTATCGAGCGTCCCGAAATCGCTATCGAATGTCATCCCGGTTATCTTGACGAAAACGGCTGGCAAACTCTCGCAGATGCGGGTTTTACGCGTATGAGTTTAGGTATTCAGGATTTTAATGCTGACGTGCTTAAAACTGTCAACAGAAAACCATCACTGATTCCTATCAACGAAGTTTTTAAGATTTTGCGTCAAAGAAATATCAAAATCAACCTCGATTTTCTTTACGGACTGCCTTTGCAAACTCCTGAAAGTTTTTATAATACTATCAGTCAGGCTGTTGCACTTGCACCGGATAGACTTGTAACTTTTAGTTACGCACACGTGCCGTGGATAAAAAAGGCTCAGTTGATACTCGAAAAAGCTGGACTTCCAGCACCCGAAAACAAGGAAAAAATGTTCGACAATGCCGCACAACTCCTTGAAAAAGAAGGTTATGTGCGTATAGGAATGGATCATTTCGTAAAATCTGAGGACGAACTTTTTGAAGCACTCCAAAATCATCGTCTCCACAGAAATTTTCAGGGCTATTGCACAAGACGTACAACAGCGCAAGTTTATGCGTTCGGTGTTACGGGAATCAGTCAGCTTACAGCGGCATACGCGCAGAATACCAAGGTTATAGACGAATATATTTCGGAGGTTTTCAGCGGTAAAATTCCTGTTAGAAAGGGTTACAAACTTGACAAAAATCAACAGTTAGTACGCGAAGTGATAGAATCGCTTATGTGCAATTATTACGTTGATTTCAAGGAAATTGCAGAAAGATTAAACGTAGAAACAGACTTTTTGAAATCTGTAACTACTTATAATATAGATATTTTGAAAAATATGCAAGACGACGGTATTTTGGAATTGAACGAAAATTCAATAAAAATCACCGCTGAGGGGTCGCCTTTTGTGCGCAATGTTGCCGCTTCTCTCGATCCGCTGATGAAGAACACTACAAAATCATTCTCAAAACCGATTTAAAATGAAAACAGATATATTAATTATAGGTGCGGGACTTACGGGACTTACAACCGCCTACACGTTAGCCTCAAAGGGCAAAAATGTTCATGTGTTGGAGCGTATGGAACGCCCCGGAGGTCAGATTCATACGTATTCAGAAGATGGTTTTGTTTTTGAAAGCGGACCCAACACAGGCTCGATTTCAAATCCAGAGGTCGTAGAACTTATGCAGGAACTCGAAAAAACATCCAACGGGAAATGCCGTCTTGAAACCGCTCCCGATTCGTCGAAAAGGCGTTTGATTTGGAAGGGCGACCGTTTTAGAGAATTGCCGTCGGGACTTGGAAGCGCAATTACGACACCACTTTTCACCCTCGGCGATAAGTTTAGAATTTTGGGCGAACCGTGGAGAAAAAAAGGCAACAACCCCGATGAGACAGTAGGCGAACTTGCACGCCGCCGTCTTGGAAAATCTTTTGTTGATTATGCCGTAGATCCTTTTCTTTCAGGAGTTTATGCCGGCGACCCTAATACTTTGGTAACACGTTACGCATTGCCAAAACTTTATAATTTGGAACAGAATTATGGTTCGTTTGTGCGCGGTGCTATTAAAAAAGCAAAAGAGCCCAAAACCGACCGCGACAAATTGGCTACAAAAAAAGTATTTTCTGCCATCGGTGGACTTTCAAATATAACAGATTCGATGGCGGAATTTTTGGGAGATAGAATTTCGCTTGGTGTCAGCAATTTAAAAATAAATCCGAAAGAAAACGCTTTGGAGGCTACTTTCTTGGATAAAAGCGGTAACAAACAGACAATTAGCGCATCAACGGTGATAACAACTTGCGGTTCGTATTCGTTGCCGGAAATTTTGCCGTTTGTGGAGCCGGAATTGATGAATCAGGTCAACAACCTTAAATATGCTCCCATGATTGAAGTTTGTGTGGGCGTAAAAGATACTTTGGGCGGCGATTACAAAGCATTCGGCGGACTTGTTCCAACTATTGAGAAGAAAAAAGTTCTCGGAATTTTGTTTCCGTCAGCATGTTTTTCGGGACGTGCACCCGAAGGCGGCGCATTGTTTACGTATTTTATCGGCGGTGTCAAACACGCTGAAATGCTCGAAAAATCCGATTCGGAAATCACGTCTATCGTTGAGGAAGTTTTTCACGATATGCTAAAATTTCCGAATACATCAAAGCCGGATTTGATAAAGATTTTCCGTCACAAAACGGCAATTCCGCAGTACGAACTTTCAACAGGTGAGCGACTTTCTGCCGTTGAAAAGCTTCAAAAACAATATCCGGGTCTAATAATTGCGGGCAACCTTCGCGATGGTATCGGTATGGCTCACCGTATAAAACAAGCCCGCGACATTGCCGAAAAATTAATCGGATAAAAAAGATGATAAAGTGTTTTCAAAATATTAATCGTCCGCCGGTGTGGTTGATGCGGCAAGCAGGACGAGTGTTACCAAGGTATAGGAAACTAAGAGAAACGTATAGTTTTCGCGAACTCATGGAAACGCCGCAACTCGCAGCAGATGTTACACTTATGCCCGTAGAAGACCTCGGTGTGGATTTCGCAATTATTTTTAGCGACATCCTTATAGTGCCGACTGCTTTGGGTATGGAAATTGAGTGGACTGACTTTGGACCAAAGTTTTTGAAACCGTTGTGCGAGGAAAAAAATCCGTCGAAAACACTGAAATTTAGCGGCGAAAAATTTGAGCATGTTTATAATGCAATTGATATTGTTGTTGAAAACAAAAAAGCACCGCTTATTGGTTTTTGCGGAGCACCGCTAACAACGTTGTGTTATATGATTCAAGGTGTTAGCAGCAAACAGAATTTTCCTGAGGCCAAAAAGTTTTTTTATACGCAGAGTCTTGAAACAAAAAATCTGATTGATATTGTTACCGAAATTTCAATCGAATACGCTTTAAAACAGGTTGAACACGGCGTGGAAGTTTTTCAAATTTTTGAGAGTAACGCCGGAATTTTGCCAACCGAGATGTATAAAGAATTGATTTTGCCGAGTGTCAAAAAAATTGCTGACGCTGTACGACAAAAAGGTATTCCCGTGATTTTCTTTCCAAAAGGAATCGGCATGGGGCTCATAAATATAACGTCGGAGATTTGCGATATTGTGGGAATAGATTGGCAGACAGATATTTGGGATGCCCGCAGATTGATTGATAAAAAGGTAAAGATTCAAGGTAATTTTGATCCGCATTTGCTATTGACATCTAAGGATAAAATTGCTGAGGAAATCGGAAAATATAGAAAATTTTTCGACGAAAATCCTGATTGGATTGTTAATTTAGGCCATGGTGTTTTGGCAGAAACACCGTTTGAAAATGTAAAATTTTTTGTTGATACAATAAAAAGTTTAAGATAAAAATGATTCAGTATAAGTCAATTAGCCATCAGAATACGTCGCTTGCCGATAGGGAGCGATTTTTTAAGGATTTTAACAGAGAGGGTGTTGGTCCGTCGGTATTTTTGCAGACTTGCAACCGCGTGGAACTTTATTACGGCGACGGTGAGATTCCAAACGACGTAGCGCGTCATTTGTTTCGTGTGGTTTGCGGTTTGGAATCTGCGATAACGGGTGAAAAAGCGGTTCAAGGTCAGGTGAAAGATGCGTATCTTGCAGCTCGAAATTCGCAAAAACTTCCCACGCCGATGCACAAACTTTTTGAAAGTGCGTTGCAAATAGGCAAACGTGTTCGCAACGAAACGGAGATTTCGCATGGGGCTGTAAGTCACTCTTTGGCGGCAATCGAAATCATTGAGCAAGAGCATATTGACCTTTCTAACGCGCGTATTACGATAATCGGTGTTAACAAATTGACTGCTGACATCATAAAATTTTTGCACAACAAGGGTGCGAAACTTGTTTTTCTTGCCAATAGAACGGAAGAAAAAGCCCGCAAACTTGCTGAGCCATACGGTATTGACGTTTTCACGCTTGACGAAAAGGCTGCGTTTATGCGCGATACAGATATTTTGATAAGTGCAACGTCGGCGCCGTGTTCGATAATCAAGAAATCCGACATTAATCCCAATCGTCCGCTTTTGGCGATAGACCTTGCTTTCCCTCGCGATATTGAACCAGATGTTACTGAAATAGAAGGTGTTAGACTTTACAACCTTCACGATGTGGAGCAAAAAGTCAAGGACAACATTTCTATTCGAGAAGACGAAGTGCAAAAAGCCGAATCTCTCATCGAGGAAGAAATTACTGAATTGCAAGGCATTATGGAGCGAAGAAAGCGTTACACAATGGCGGTGTAACTTAAAAAAAAATCGCGATACTACTTCCGAAAAGGCATTTTTTGTTAATTCAGAAGTGTTATCGCGATTTTTTGTAAATACTTCACAGGCACTTGTTTTGTCAGCCACACGCCGTTGACCGAGAGATAAAAATTGTAACCGTCTTTGTGCATTTCTCCGCTGAGAATTTTGTAAAC
>JAFYDK010000100.1 GCA_017544805.1 Bacteroidales bacterium
GTTAGCATTGTAATCGAATTTTTCCGATTTGAAGTAACAATTACTTTGTACAACATCAGCAAGGCTTACAGTTGATGTTTTAACCTCGCTTAACGGAGATTGTCCGGCAATTACAGCATAAATTGACTTGTTGTCGGCTTTTGTAGAAATTTCACCTTTGAAAGTTGCACTTGAAGAACCTGCCTCACCGTCTATTTCAAGTGTTGCATACGTTGTTTCACCATCGGTCAAAACAAGTTTATTGCCTTTAGAAAATGTAAAATTATAACCGTCAGTTGTTTCAACCTCAGAAAGAATTTTGCCATTGTCTGCCTTGATTACAATCTGACGAGATTCAGCGTTTTGAGCTTCGGGCTTGTTGTTGTCTTCATTCTGAACTTCTTGTGCGACGGGTTGTTCTACATTATCACCATCGTCTTTGCTACATGAGGTTGCAAACATTGTTGCAACAATCATTGAAACTAAAATTACATGTTTTTTCATATATCTATAATTTTAAAAAAAATAAAATTCGCAGAAAAACAAAAATCCCTTGCGGACAGTGCGTTTTTTACACTTTTCCGCAAGGGACAAGAAAACTATCATTTTAAATTAAAGTAAAGTAGGAAAGACTTTTCCCACCCCTACTTGATTTTTGTAATGTATTATTTATTTTAAATTTTTTCATTTTTTGTTCGTTGTTTTTTTATTAGAGTAACAAACACAAAATTTCCATAAAAAATTTTTAGATTTTTTGGATTTCGTCTAAAGTTAAATCAGTAATTTCGGCAATTTCTTCATCAGACATCGTGCCTTTCAATTTGAGTTTGCGCGCCATTTCGATGGCTTTTTGTTTTTCGCCTTTTTCAATGCCGAGTTTTTCGCCTTCGGCTCGACCTTCCTCTCGACCTTTTGCAAGACCTGCATCCAAACCGTCCTTGTACTTGCCAGATGCAAGTGTTTTTGCTGTGCTGATGGCATCCCAATAACGATCGTATCCCAATAACTCTTCTTGTGTTAAATATGTACAAATATCTAACGCCTTAGAAATTTCAGGACTTTTTAAAAGTTCAGGGTCTACATCGACGGTTTTTTCGTTGATTTCTGTCAAGAATTTTAGCCACAAAACTTGCATTTTCTTTTGCGAAAATGTTTTCGGCTTAAATTTCGGTAACTCAAAGAAAAACAATTCAATGCCGTCAATCATTTTTTCGGGATTAGATGGTTCGCACATCGTATAACGGTGATAATAATCCTCGCTTGTAACATCAAATATATCATTCACAAGATTAAGACCATAAACGGGCATCAACGCATCGTAGTTTTCGCCACGTTCGATTTGCGTAACATACATTTTCGCTGCATTGAAAAGTATGCGCTGTTTAAAATACGACGTCCAAAACATCTGCATTTCAACAACAAATGTGCGCCCCTTAACATCCACGCACAAAACATCTACAATGCTGTCTTTAAGGTCGGGGATTACAGGTAACATTTCCGGTTGAAGATATTTTATAGTCTTAACCAAACCATCACCTTCCAACGGTAACATGGCGTTAAGGAAACTGATAGTTAAATCTTCATTGCGTCCAAAAATCTTTTTGAATAATATGTCGGCTCGTGGGTCGTAGTATTTCATAACGGATTAATTTTGTTTGCAAAAATAATTTTTTTAGGAGAAAAATGCAAAAATATTTTTTATACAAACAAAACAGAGAAACTATTATTTCTAATTGAGTTGTAGAAATTGAAGCCAAAGTAATACGCGGGCTTGGCATCAAGAGCCGTAGCCGCTTTATCTTTTACCAAAATATATATGCAATAAAAATTGCACCTATTAATCCTGAAAATTCGGCTATAAGACCAGCTGAAACGGCATATCTGGTATTTTTGATACCCACAGAGCCGAAATAAAGTGCGATAATATAAAATGTAGTATCAGCAGCTCCTTGCATTGTGCAACTCAAACGTCCGGCAAAAGAATCAGCACCGTAAGTTTGCATACAGTCAATCATCATGCCTCTTGCGCCCGAGCCGCTTAAAGGTTTCATTAATGCGGTCGGCAGTGCCGGTATGAAATCAGTATTAATGCCTAATGCTCCGAGCAAACTGCTTAAACCGTCTGTCAAAAATTCCAATGCTCCCGAACTCCTGAAAACGCCTATCGCAATCAAAATTCCGACCATGTACGGAATGATTTTTACAGCTGTCGAAAAACCGTCTTTCGCTCCTTCAATAAACGCCTCGTAAACGTTTATTTTTTTTATAGCAGCTACTACGATAAACGAAACTATTATTGCAAACAAAATCATATTTGCCGCTAACGAACTAACAGAGGAAATCTCATTGCTTTCCATTTTTGAAAACTGCCATACCAAAAGCCCTTCCGCCAAAAACAAAACTCCGAGATACGAAAGTATTACTTTGTCTAAAATGTTGATTTTTTGACGTATACAAACAGTTAATAGTCCCGCTAACGTGCTTATACTTGTTGCCAAAAGTATCGGAATAAAAACGTCAGAGGCCTCTGAGGCTCCCATTTGAATTCTGTACATCATCACCGTAACGGGCAAAATCGTAAGACCTGAAGCGTTGAGCGTCAGAAACATAATTTGTGCGTTGGAGGCTTGTGTTTTATTAGGATTGAGTTCCTGCATTTGGGACATGGCTTTAAGACCGAGTGGCGTTGCAGCATTGTCAAGGCCTAACATATTAGCACTGAAATTCATAACGATACTGCCCATTGCAGGATGGTCTTTGGGAATTTCAGGAAACAAACGGCGGAAAAACGGTCCGAAAATTTTAGCAATAAAATTTGTCATGCCGCCTTTTTCTCCGACTTTCAAAAGTCCTGTCCAAAGTGTTAAAACACCGGTCAGACCTAACGATATTTCAAATCCCGTCTTGCTCGAGTCAAAAATATTTTTGACCATGACGGAAAAAATTTCTGTGTCGCCCATTATAATCAGTTTGTAAAGCGCAGCGCAAAATCCTAAAACAAAAAACGCTATCCAAATATAATTTAAAACCATTTTAGCCTAATATATTTTTCTTATCGCAAATTATTTTTTTATTTACTTGATTAACAAAAACTATTTCCATCTTTGCGGGAGTTTTTGGTGATAACACTTGAAAGTCGTATCCTCCAAAACTTTTTGTAAATAGTTTCCGCAAACGGGTAGAGCCGTAAAATTTCCTCCGGCTATTTCACCTCCTCTAAAATGTATTGAACGGTATTCGCCACCGGTCCAAACTCCTGTAACCAAACCAGGTGTCGTTGCAATAAACCAACCGTCGGAATGATTGTTGGAAGTTCCTGTTTTGCCGCCGAAATCGCAACTGTTGTACCATTTTCCGACGTAACGCCAAAGATAACCAGAGGTACAATGTTCTTCCGTTAATGCTCCTTTTAACATCGACTGCATTAAAAAAGCTGTTTTTTCTTCCAACGCTTTAATCGTATGTTCGGGTGCGGTGTAGATAACTTTTCCGTTTTTATCTAAAATTTTCGTAACAAGTATCGGACGTTGATATTCACCGTCAGCCATAACGGTACAATAGGAATTTGTTAAATCCAAAAGTGTAACATCGTTGCCGCCTAAACAAACTGACGGCATGGTATCGTTCAAAGGAGTCGTTATGCCCATGGCATGAGCCGTTTTGCAGATGTTTTTAATTCCGACTTCTTTGCTTATCTGAACGGCTATCGTGTTGATACTCCGTGCAAAAGCCGCCCTCAACGAATAAACGGTATCGGTACAGATACCGTCAGCGTTGTGCGGAATCCAATTCTTGCGCTTGCCTTTGTCCCAAACAGGCCAAACAACGTAACTGTCTGTCCTTTCGTCCGTAGGTTTTAGACCTTGGTTCATGGCTTCGGTGTAATCAAAAAGTTTGAAAGTAGAACCCGGCTGTCTTAATGCCGTAACTTTGTCATATTTCCAAAATTTAAAATTCAAATCGCCGACCCATGCTTTTATGTGTCTGGTTTGCGGCTCTATCGCAATCAACGCGCAATGCAGAAATTTTACCATATACCGTATGGAATCCATGGTCGATAATGTTGTATCTTTTTGTCCTCCGTTATAATCAAAAACCGTAAGTTTATGCGGTTTATTCAACTCTTCCATGATTTTCAAAGTGTCATAACCTTGCTTTATAAGCGATTGAAACTTAGGTAGTTTGTATGCTATGTTTTCGATGAAATTAGGAATTTCATGCCAACGGGCATCACACCATGGATTGCGTCCCCTCCAATGTAAATTGAAAGAATCCTGAAGTATTTTCATTTTCTCCGTTACGGCTTGTTCTGCGTATGCTTGCATTGTGGAATCTATCGTAACGTATATTTTTAGACCGTCGGTATAAAGATTTTTGCCGGTTTGCTTGAGCCAGTCTTTCAAATAATCCTGAATCTTATCCCTGAAATGAAGCGCAATTCCGTTATAATTGTCATCAACGGAAAAATTCAATTTTATGGGAATTTTTACTAACGAATCACAATCTTTTTGCGAAAGAAAACCGTTTTTAACCATATTCTGCAAAACTGTGTTGCGTCGTTTTAACGAGTTTTTAGGGTTGAGTTTCGGGTTGTAAGTTGTTGTCGCTTTCAAAAGACCTATCAAAACGGCACATTCTTCTGCCGTTAAATCTTTAGGAAGTTTATTGAAATATGTTTTGGCGGCAGTTTTTATTCCGAAAGCGTTGCTGCCGAAATCTACGGTGTTGAAATACATCGTTAGGATTTCTTGTTTAGAGAAACGCATTTCGATTTTGAACGCCACAATCCATTCCTTGAGTTTTGCAACGAGGATTTTTATGCCGGGAATCTTGCCCAAAATTCCGTGTCCGTATTTTTCGGTTCGGGTTTTATAAAGGTTTTTAACAAGTTGCTGTGTTATCGTACTTGCTCCTCGTTTTTTAGAATTGAGCATAATATCTTTCATCGCAGCAACAAGTCCTTGAAAATCAATTCCGTGATGAGAATAAAATCTCTCGTCCTCTGTTGAAACAAGTGTGTTGATAAGCACTTGCGGAAGTTCTTCGTACTTGACACTTGTTCTGTTTTCGGCGAAAAATTTTCCGATGAGTTTATTATCGCAAGAGTATATCAGCGAGGCTTCCGCTTGAACGCCATTTTCTATTTCATCTGTTGAAGGACTTTCGCCAAAAAGCCAAAACAAGTTGAAATTAACGGCAAAAAACAAAAATACGATACTAAAAATGATTGCTAAAATAACTGCAATTATTTTTTTGTACCATTTGCCTTTAAAAAGACTAATGTAAGATTTTAGGGGATTTTTCATTTTTTAGATTTTTTTTTATAAAATAGACGGCGTATTAAAAGTAATTCTACTCGTCTTGAATTTATATAAACTGCAACATCTTCTTCAAAAACGTGATGTATAACGTTGTAAACACAAGTAAGTCCGAGCGACCATTTGTCAAAATTTAACCAATATGCGCCTTTGAAATAGCATGACGGCCATAGCAAAAGTCCGGGATTGTCCTCCGCTTTTTTTAGCAGGTTGCTGACATTCAGACCAAGAAGGATAGAGGAAAACAATGTGCTTCTTTTTCCGAATACAAAATTATAGGCATAACCCGTATTAACACCGAAATTACAAGTTTTTAAATCGCTGGAATTATTGATTCTGACAAGTGTGCTGTCGGATTTTATTTTCATTAAGTGAAGACTTGCCCCGCACATAAAACTGCCGGAGGAAATCAGTTGTCTTTCGTACGCAGTAAACCCTGCCTTGTAGGAGAAATGTTCATGGTTGAAAATATATTTTCCTACCGCATCAAGCAGAAAAATTTCCAAGTCTGGTTTGTATTCTAATTCCTTGAGGGTTTTGTATTTAGTTTTGTAACTTACGACTTCACTTGTGTAAAAACCGTTGTATTTCTGAATGAAAATATCTCCGGCAAAATATTTTGAATAGCCTTTGAGCTGCATATTCGTTGTTTTGCGCTTGTGATATTTTGCGTCCCCGAGCCCAGAAAACTCTTGACGTACACTGAAATCAAACGGTATGTATTTAAAATAAAAACCCGTTCCAACGCCGGTATGAAGTCCGGGAATGTAATTCAGACCTGAAACTTTGTCCTTGAAATCAAAACCGTCATAATAACTGAGAATCTTTACCGAAAGCATATTGTCATATTTTTTTACGTAATTGCTGTCCTGCGCTTTGATGGAGGAGAGCTGTAAAAAAAATAACACTGCTGCCGGTATTAAATATTTTTTTATGTAATGTTTTGATGTCATGGTTGTTAAAAAAAATAAAGAACAAACTTTTTTAGTATTAAGGCATTGCATACCAAATTCCTTGTATTCCGACATGGACTAAAAGGAATACCGTAAAAAACACTTCGGAAAATACCGTTTGTTTAAAATTATAAAATACCGTTACGTAAAGCATTGTAAGCGGCATAGTCATCAGTCTTAACGATTGCAAACCGAAATATGGAGTCATTACCAAAATCAAAATGCAGGCAAACATTATGAAAAACATTCTGTAAGTTCTTGTTGAAAATAAATTATATTTTCTGTATTCCTGCATTATGAAAACGCTTGCTAAAAATATCATCAACGCATACGAGATGAAACTAATCAATTCGTTTTCCTTTATGTTGAGATTGAGGCTTGCAGTGAATTTTGCGCGGTAAAACTCTTCTATTGCTGTTAAATTGCCTTCGATTAAATAAAAAATCGACAAGTAAATAAAAAACGGTGTAAAAAATCCGATTATATAAACTGCAAATTCATTGAATTTGTACGGACGGTAATTGATAAATGCAATCAATCCGATTAGCAGCATTATCATCGCCGAGGTGCAAAACAAAGCCGATACCCCGAACAACAATCCGGCGTCAAAAAAATGAAATTCTGCTTTATCAAGACCGTGCGAAGAGAGAATTTTTACAAATCCTAACGTTATGAAAATATTTGCGATTTGTTCCGGCAAAAATGTGTTTAGCGGAATATACGATAGCGACAAGATTATATAAACAAACAGAAAAAATATATTTTTGGCTCTTGTTAGTTCGTGATTTGTGTTCATTGCCGTTACCAAAAGAGCTTCGGCTAATATCAAAATCAGAGCAACAATTTGTGTAAAAAAGGTAATCTGTCCGTTAAAAACATAATTATAAACGGCATTGAATAAGTGCGTTCCGTTTTCGGGCAGAGAAATATATTTAACGGTTGTCGTTGTAAAAGCCGAAACTGCTGCTAATGCGCATATTATAAAAGCAATAACAGCTGCTTCGATTCCGTTAAGTTTTAATTGTTTTAATATCATGCTACTTTTTTTGAAAAAAAATGTTTTTGCAAAATTATAAAAAATAACAACGTTTTTCAAAAAATTATCCTTATAATTGCACCTTGAAAAAAATAATTCAAGATGAAACATTTTTTTATAATATTTTCATTGCTAATTTTATCCTCGTGTTCAGTTAGGGTTGATGGCACTCTCGAAAAAGATTGTCCGCCGGATTTATGGCCTGATTATAACGGTGTTACGATTCCCAAAAACATTGCTCCGCTAAATTTTTCCACCACTTCATTTGATTCTTTGGATAGGATAGAGGCCGTTTTGAAGACTTTTGACGGTGAAAATTATAATTTTTCAGGTAAAAATTATATAGATTTTCCTATTTCTGATTGGCGTGAAATTCTTAAAAAATCTTGCGGTAAAAAGTTGGAAATTTTTGTTACCGAATTTAAAAACGATAAAAAATATGTTTATAAACCATTTGAAATTTTTGTTGCTGACTCCGAAATTGACAGTTTTTTGTGTTATCGTTTGATAGCTCCGGGGTATCAGATTTACAGCCGTATGGGGATTTATTGTAGAAATCTTACTGATTTTCAGCAAAATACCGTTGTTGATAATCGTTTGATTAATGCCAATTGTCTTAATTGTCATTCTTTTTGTAAAGGAAATACGGATTTAGCCTCGTTTCATGTCAGAGGCAATTTGAACTCCACGGTCTTGAAAAACGGCAACGAAATTACTGTTTGTAAAGCAGTTACGGATAAATTCAAATTGAATTGTGTTTATCCGTATTGGCATCCTCAGGGCAAATACATTGCTTATTCTCAAAACAATACGGCGCAGGCGTTTCATTGCGGGGATGCTAATAGGGTAGAGGTTTATGATATGGAGTCGCGGATTGTGGTTTATGACATTGCAAACAATAAACTTTTGACTTCCCCGGAATTGAACGACAAAAAAACTTTTACCTCTGAGCCGTCCTTTTCTCCTGATGGAAAATATTTATATTTTATTTCAGCAGATAGTCTTAATATGTCGAAACATACGAAAGAGGTTCATTATGATATTTGCAGAATAGGTTTTAATCCTTTGGACGGAAGTTTTTCTAAAGAGGTTGATACGCTTGTTAATACTTCAAAGGATTCTTTAACTTCGTCATTTCCAAGACCTTCGTATGATGGTAAGTATTTGCTTTATACCCGTTTTAATTACGGACAGTTTGCTATTTGGCATAGGGAGGCGGATTTGTGGATTTTGAATCTTGAAACCAAAGAAAATTATCCTTTAACGAATGCAAACAGCAGTAATGCTGATAGTTATCATTCTTGGTCGCAGAATTCTAAGTGGGTAGTTTTTGAATCCCGCCGTGATGACGGTTTTTATACGCGAGCATATATTGCATACATTGACGAAAACGGCAAAGCTGCCAAAGCATTTTTGTTGCCGCAGCAATCACCGGAATACAACCGCAAATTGATGTATAGTTTTAACGTGCCTGAATTTGCCACAAAAGAATTTGTTTTCGACAAAGGCGTTTTGGAGAGCAAATTGAAATCTGATACGAAATTACAATTTGAATGAACACACATATATAAAAAAATGTAGAGACGCGAAAAACCCACGTCTCTACAAATAAAATAAAAATTATTTATGCCTCAGGCAATTCGATGTCCTCGTCAGCCAAATGTTTCAAAATATTGTTCAAATCGCAATTCTTTGAAACAAGGTCAGCAACTTGGTCAATCGGAATTCTCTCTTGACGCATATCGTCTCTGTAACGGATTGTTACAGTA
>JAFYDK010000101.1 GCA_017544805.1 Bacteroidales bacterium
CTGTCACATAGGCAAATCCAAAGAACAGATAATGCACATTATGACATTGGAAGAATCATCTTTCAGGTCGATGAAGTCGAGGATTGAGGGGCAGAAAAATATGAAAAAAGAGCGGGAAACAAGATTCGAACTCGTGTCTTCACACCATAATAATTAATGACCGACCGTGTGTGCTCTAACCATTGGAGATTTACGCAACTAACTTTTTAGAAAACTCTAAAAACGAAGTTTTAGGATTTTCTGTTGCAACTGCCACTAAGCTATTCCCGCATTTTTAAGTTGTGACGCAAAAATAGAACTAATTTTTGTCTTTACAAAATTTGCCGAAAGTTTTTTTGTAATATTTTGAAATTCGTGCTACCTTTGCAGCAAATTAAACTTATTTGCAAAAAATTGTAATGGACAGAAATATTGTAAATCAGACGATTAAAGAAATGGGGCTTGAAGATTTTTCAAGCGTAACGATCCGCGACATCGCAAAACTTTCCAAAAAACTTGAAGCGGTAACGGGTGAAAAATTCGTACATTTAGAAATGGGCGTTCCGGGTTTGAAACCTTCTCAAATCGGTGTTGAAGCCGAAATCAACGCTTTAAAAAACAACTGTGCTCAATCTTATCCGCCAAACGACGGTATCCCTGAAATCAAAAATGCTGCATCAAAATTTGTTAAAGCGTTCATTGACTTAGACATAGACCCGCTTTGTTGTATGCCGACAACGGGTTCGATGCAAGGAACGTTTGCTGTTTTTACGACATTAAAACATGCTGACCCGAAAAAAGATACGGTTTTGTTTCTTCATCCGGGTTTTCCCGTTCAGACTACTCAATGTGAGGTTATCGGTCTGAAAACCAAAGGAATAGACATTTACGGCTATCGCGGTGAAAAACTCATTGAAAAGTTGCGCGAAGTTTTGTCGGAAGGAGGAATTTGCGGTCTTGTTTACTCAAATCCTAACAATCCGTCATGGGTTTGTTTCACGGACGAAGAGTTAAAAGGAATTGGCAAATTGGCAACCGAATTTGACGTTGTAGTTTTGGAAGATTTAGCATATTTTGCGATGGATTTTCGTAAAGATTTGTCAAAACCTTTTGAAGCACCGTTTCAGCCGTCGGTTGGAAAATATACTGACAATTACGTGCTAAGTATTTCAGGTTCAAAGGCTTTCTCGTATGCGGGACAGAGAATCGGCGTAAGTTGCATTTCCAACAAACTTTATCACAGAAAATATAGAAACTTAGAAGAAAAATTTGGAGTTTCAGAGTTTGGTAACTTTATGGCTAACAGAGTGCTATATACGTTATCAAGTGGTGTAACACATTCTGTTCAGTTTGCAATGGCAGCCATGATGAATGCGGCTTGCGAGGGTAAATACAATTTCCTTGATGACGTTAAAGAATACGGCAGGCGTGCCAAATTTATGAAAGATGTTTTACTTGAAAACGGTTTTTATCTCGTTTACGACAACGATATGGGCGAACCATTGGCTGACGGATTTTATTTCACGGTTCAATATCCGAAAATGACGGCGGTAGAATTAACGAAAGAATTGATGTTTTACGGAATTTCTGTTTTTCCGCTCAACACGATGGGTTCAAATGAACAGGGCGTAAGAATTTGCACGTCGTTTTTCCATGAAAGCCTGCAAAGTGCGTTCAAGGAAAGGATTGAAAAATTCGCAAAAGAACATTAGAAGCCGCTCGAGGCGTGGGCGTTCCCTTTTGAAAAAGGGAACCGGAAAACTTTTATAAAATTTATCTTCAAAGCGTTAGGGGCTGTGGTCTAAGAAAACACAGCCCCTAACGTTTTGAAGATAAGTAATTAAAAGTTCTTTGGTTCTTTCAAGAAAAAACGCTCTGCCTCGAGCATCTCATCTCTTGCAATCGTTTGCACATTTTTCTTATTGTTTTTTTGTTATAAAAATGACGCTTAGTACGAAAAAAAACTTAAAATTGCATTGTAAAATTTAAAGAAAAAAAATGAGTAAAAAACCTACATTATCTTTTTGGCAGATTTGGAATGTGAGTTTCGGATTTTTGGGCGTACAATTTGGTTTTGCGCTTCAGAATGCCAATGTCAGCAGGATTTTGTCGAATCTTGGAGCTGACTTAAATAATATTTCGCTTTTTTGGCTTGCTGCGCCGATTATGGGACTTATTGTTCAGCCGATAGTCGGAAGTGCCTCTGATAGAACTTGGAACCGTTTAGGACGTCGTTTTCCGTATATTTTGGGAGGTGCGTTGGTTTCGATAGCTGCAATGTTTTTTATGCCTAACGCTTCGATTGTAACCTCTGTAATGCCGCCGCTTATTTTTGGTGCGATGATGTTGGCATTGATGGACGGCAGTTTTAACGTTACGTTTCAACCTTTCAGAAGTTTGGTTTCTGATATGTTGCCTGAGGAGCAAAAAAACGTCGGTTATTCGATTCAGAGTTTTTTGATTAATGCTGGTGCGGTATTGGGTTCTGTTTTGCCGTATGTTTTAACTAATTGGCTTGGTGTCAGCAATGTAGCACCTGACGGAGAAGTTCCTAATTCGGTTATTTGGAGTTTTTATATCGGTGGTGCGGTTTTGATTTCGTCTGTTTTGGTAACGATTTTTACAACGAAAGAGTATTCTCCTGAGCAGATGAAGGAATTTGCTGAAACAAAGGATGTTGAGGCTGAAGTTCAAACAAAGGAAGGTTTTTGGTCAGTTTTGAAAAACGCGCCTAAAATTATGTGGCAACTTGCTGTTGTACAGTTTTTTGCATGGTTTGCGCTTTATTTGATGTGGGCGTATTGTACTTCGGGTGTGGCACAGCATTATTGGGGCACAGCTCCTGAAGATTCTAATTCTCAAGCCTTTAACGAGGCAGGAAACTGGGTTGGAATTATTTTCGGAGCTTACGGTTTGTTTGCGGCATTATATTCTTTGTTGATGCCCAAACTTATAAAAATGTTTTCACGAAAGGTTGTATATGCGGCTTCGCTTGCTGCGGGCGGTTTAGGATTTATTTCGATGGTTCTTTTTAAAGATCCTAATATGCTGATTGTTAGTATGATTGGAATTGGTATTGCATGGGCAGCAATTTTAGCTTTACCGTTTGCGATACTTTCTAATGCTATCCCGCAGAAAAAAACAGGTATTTATATGGGAATTTTTAATTTTACCGTTTCAGTTCCGCAGATTATGAGTGGACTTTTAGGCGGTTTTATTTTGAAACATGCTTTTGATAATAATGCAATATATATACTTGCTCTTAGTGGTGTATCAATGATTTTAGGTGGTATATTTGCAATGACAATAAAAGATAATGTCAAATAAATAAAATAATTTCAAAGCATAGAAAACAATAGATTAAAAAAAAAACGGGGCTTTTTTATTTTCGCCCCGTTTTTATTTTGCTTTTATTTTTTCGTTTTCTCTTCAATCCATTTTCTTGCATTGACAAAAGCTTCAATCCAAGGTGAAACTTCATCGGATTTTCTTTCAAACGGATAATAACCCCATTGCCAAGACAGAATTGCTCTTTCGGGGTGAGGCATCATTGAGAGGTGTCTGCCGTCAGAAGAAACTATTGCTGCTGCATTATAATCCGAACCGTTAGGATTTGCGGGATATTCTTTGTAAGAATATTTTATCGGAATATTGTATGTTTCTTCTGCATCAGGGAGATAGAATTTGCCTTCGCCGTGAGCAACCCAAACACCGAGTTTTGTTCCTGCTAACGATTTCAACATCACGGAGTTGTTTTCCAAAATGTCTACCGTTAAAAACGATGATTCAAATTTGTGTGAATCGTTGTGACGGAGTTTCGGGTGATTTTTTCTGCCCGGATATACTAAATCCAATTCGTTCATCAATTGACAACCGTTGCAAACGCCGAGACTTAATGTATCAGGACGTTTGTAGAATTTTTCTAATGCCGTGCGTGCTTTGTCGTTGTATTTTAACGCGCCTGCCCAACCTTTTGCCGAGCCTAAAACGTCTGAATTTGAGAATCCGCCACAATAAACGATGAAATTAACATCTTCCAAGGTTTCTCTGCCTGACGACAAGTCTGTAACGTGTACGTCTTTTACGTCAAAACCGGCTAAATACATTGTGTATGCCATTTCACGGTCGCCGTTAATACCTTTTTCACGGATAATAGCAGCTTTTATGCCCGTTTTTTCACGGCGTTTGGGCGAGATTCCGTATTGCGAGAATTTACCCGTAAAGTTTTCGGGGAATTTAAATTCCAAAGGCTGTTTCTCGTAATTATTGAAACGGCTTTCTGCGCATTTTTCTTCAGTTTGAAGTCTGTCCAAAAGATATGAAGTCTTGAACCAAATATCTCTCAATGCAATTACGTCGAGGTTGAATGTTTTGCCTCTGTGAGAGATTTTAAGGTTGCGGCTCGGTATTGTTTTGCCGATTCTTTCAAAGCTGATGCCTTCTTTCTCAAGGATTTTTGATACTTTGTCGAAATCCTTAACTTGAAGAACTATGCCCGGATTTTCGCTGAAAAGTGTTGTGCATAGATCATAATTGTCTTTCAAATTGATTTCCAAACCGCCTGATACAACTGAAAAACACATTTCCAAAAGCGTTGTTATAATACCGCCTGCCGAAATGTCATGTCCTGCCAAAACTAAATCTTCGCCTATAAGTTTTTGAACGGCATTGAACGCTTTCTTAAAATATGCGGCATCTTTGATGTCAGGACAATTATCTCCCAGATAATTAACAACTTGCGCAAAACTTGATGCTCCGAGTGTTAAATCGCATTTTGAAAAATCAATATACAAAATATCAGAATTTTCAACGGGTTTTAAGTCCGGCGTAACGATTTTCTTAATGTCATAAACATCTGCTGCAGAGGTTATTATAACCGTTCCCGGTGCTAAAACTTTGCTGCCATCAGGATATTTTTGTGTCATTGACAAAGAGTCTTTTCCTGTCGGAATATTGATACCGAGAGCAATTGCAAATTTACTTGCTGCTTCAACAGCCGAATACAACCTTGCGTCTTCGCCTTCGTTTTTGCATGGCCACATCCAGTTAGCACTCAGAGAAACTGAGTCCAAACCTTTCTCTAAAGGTGCAAAAACAAGATTGGTCAATGATTCTGCAATTGCAAGTCTTGAGCCTGATGGTGCGTCAATCAAGGCAGCTGCAGGAGCGTGTCCCAAAGCCGTTGCCATACCGCGAGTTCCTGTATAGTCAATTGTTACAGCTCCTAAATCGCAAAGCGGCAACTGTATCTGACCTGTTGTTTGTTGTCTTGCAATTTTGCCTGTGATGGAGCGGTCAACTTTGTTTGTAAGCCAATCTTTGCACGCAACAGCTTCAATTTGAAGAACTTCAGAAAGATAATCCGTGAATTTATCATCGGAATATTTTACGGGTGAATATTTTTTGATAACGGTTTTGTCTTTCATAACAGTCTTTGGCGGTTTGCCGAAAAAGTCTTCGAGTTTGAGGTTTATCGGGGTTGATTTGTCAGGATTAACAAACTTGAAAACCATATCGTCTGTGGTTTTTCCGACTACGTACATCGGAGCGCGTTCACGGTCAGCGATTTTTTTCAAAAGGTCTACGTATTTCGGGTCGATTACCAAGCCCATACGTTCCTGAGATTCGTTTCCGATGATTTCTTTTGATGAAAGGGTAGGATCGCCGACGGGAAGTTTGTCGATTTCAATCAAACCGCCTGTCTGTTCAACAAGTTCCGAAAGGCAGTTCAAATGTCCGCCTGCGCCGTGGTCATGAACCGATACAATAGGATTTTCGTCCATTTCAGAAACGGCACGGATAGCGTTGTAAACACGTTTTTGCATTTCGGGGTTTGAACGTTGTACGGCGTTGAGTTCGATGTCGTTTTTGTACTGACCTGTTGCAACGGACGAAACAGCACCGCCGCCCATTCCTATACGGTAGTTGTCGCCGCCGAGAACAACAATAGGCTCATTAGGTTTTGGAGTGCCTTTCAGACAATCTTGTTTTTTAGCGTAACCGATACCACCGGCTTGCATGATAACTTTGTCGAAACCGTATTTGTCGTTGCCTTCAAAATGTTCAAATGTCATTAATGAACCGTTAATCAAAGGCTGACCGAATTTGTTACCGAAATCACTTGCACCGTTAGAGGCTTTGATGAGGATTTCTACGGGAGTTTGATAAAGCCATTTACGTTCTTCGATTCTGCGTTCCCATTCTCTGCCGCTGATGTCAGCAAGGGGTTCTTTGTTGCCGGAATGTTCTTCCAAACGCGGGTAAGATGTCATGTAGACTGCTGTTCCTGCAATAGGGAAACTGCCTTTTCCGCCTGCCATACGGTCGCGGATTTCGCCGCCAGAACCAGTTGCAGCGCCGTTGAAAGGTTCTACCGTGGTTGGAAAATTATGTGTTTCGGCTTTCATTGACAAAACCGTTTCAACATCTTTGATTTCAAATTCAGAAGAAGTGTCGGGTTTTTCGGGAGCAAACTGTTCTGAAACGTGTCCTTCAAGAAATGCAACGTTGTCTTTGTAAGCTGAAACAATTCCTCTCGGATTTTCTTTTGATGTGTCTTTTATTAATTGGAAAAGTGATTTATCTTTTTCTTGACCGTCGATTATGAAAGTTCCGCCGAAGATTTTGTGGCGGCAATGTTCTGAATTAACTTGTGAAAAACCGAAAACTTCGCTGTCGGTGAGTTTTCTGCCGAGTTGTTTGCCCAAGCCTTCGAGATAAAGGATTTCTTCTTCGCTTAAGGCAAGGCCTTCTTTTTGGTTGTAAGCCCTCATATCGTCGATATAAACGACAGGATCGGGTTTTTTGTCAATAGTAAAAACGTTTTCGTCAATTCCGTTGTAAACTCTTTGGAGCATTTTGTCGAAAATAGGAGTTTCGCCTTCATTGACAGGCAAAAATTTTTCGATTCGTTCTACGCCTGCAACACCCATATTTTGAGTGATTTCAACGGCGTTTGTACTCCATGGGGTAATCATTTCGCGTCTGGGGCCGACGAATGTTCCTGAAATTTTATTTTGCGGTAATTTTTGTGCATTACCGAAAAGCCATAAAAGTTTTTCATCGTCTTCCTTGCTCAGAATTTGTTTGAGTTTAACGGCATAAATTACCGTTGCCTCTGACTGATAGAATATTAACATGTTTTTTTGTGTTGGTTTATATGGCAAAGGTAACAATTTTTTTTGGAAAAGCAGTATTTTTTTTTGATAAAAAACAAAAGAATCCATAGAAAAAGTCCTAATTAGAACATTTTTTATTCCTCTTTTACGAATTTTTCACCGTCCCAAATGAACGTTTCAAAGGTAATAGTTTTTGTATCACGATTGTAACAGTTGCGTGAAATGCTGCTTTTAAACACATCATAACTATATGAAAATTTCTTTTTGTTTTGTCTCGGCTTTGGTAAAATATTCTTTGCCTTAATGAGTTTGCCGTTTTCATAAAACCAGAAATCAATCTTATCAGTATCGCCAAAATGAAATGTTACTAAATATTTGTCGGAGTTGGTTTTATAAAGTTGATAACTAATACCAAAAGAAAAAGAATGTGGGGATTTAAAAAACGCACGAAAACCATCTTTTGAAAAATAGGTATATTCCTCATTCAAAGTATAATCGCCGTAATCTTTCTCGTTGAAACCTATAAGTTTGAATATTGTTTTTGCATCCTGAGACATCACAGTCGAAGTGTCGATAGCATTTTTTATCGACTGAACTTCTTGTGCCTGACTTTTGCCGCAAAAAAACAAGGTCAATGCAGCGATTGAAAATAAAATTCGTTTTATCATATAATTGGATAAAAATAAAATAGAGACGTTGTGTTGTGCAACGTCTCTACAAATAAGAAATGATAAAAAATTATTTCAATTTTTCAACAGCCCATTGAGCGAACAATTCCGGTTTGAAACCGAATTTTTCGTCCAA
>JAFYDK010000102.1 GCA_017544805.1 Bacteroidales bacterium
AAAACTCTGAGGTTCATCACGTTTTATGCCGGAAGCAATTTTTTCACCGTTAACATAAATGTCTTGAACCGCTAAAATACTTTTTGAAAACAGAGTATAAGTATTTTTGTTAGAAACCTCGTCCAACAAAACTTCACATTTTACCGCTAACAAAGTGTCGTGATAAAAATCCCATTTTTCGTTTCGGTCATAAACCAAAGCATCACGCCAATCACTCGGTTTTGAGGCTGAAACTTCACTTTTCCAATTATTTAAGTCGCTTAAAGAAAGTTCTTTTTGTGCAAGAATTTTTTTACCGAAAAAGTTTTCAAATTCCTTGTCGTTTTCAAGCGATGACGGGTCGCCGTTACCAACTCCGAGAATTTCAGCATTTCCCGATAATTCAAATTTAATATTATTTTTAGCATCGGGAACTTTTTCGCCTTTTGAATCCGTTACCGAAACACTCACCAAAACAATATCGGAAGTTTTTGAGGTTTCCAAAACAATATTTTTAGGCTCGCTTGTCGTTTTAACTGTTTCTGTTACAACTACTTTTCCGTTTTTAAAACCTTTTATAAAAAGTTCACCGGGAAAATATTTTACGTCCCAAGAAAGATGACCATATTTTTCAAGTTTCTTTTTTCCAAGTGATTTTTTGTTCAAAAACAATTCTGCTTCGTCGCAGTTTGTATACGCCCAAACTTTTATCGTCTCTCCTTCCCTACCTTTAAAATTCCAATGCGGAAACAAGTGAATTACAGGCTTTTCGGTATTGTTAGCCAAAATATAAAAAGCCTGATCTTTTGGAAAACCGCAAACGTCCAAAATTCCAAACTGACTTGAAATCGCCGGATAAGAAAACGGTGTCGGCTCGCCTCTATAATCAAAACCCGTCCAATAGAAAAGTCCTGACATCCAGTCTCTTTCAAGACAAAATTTGTAACCTCTTTCAATCGACGTGCCGCCCGCGCGGTCAAACTGCGGAATATGACAATTTAAGGAATCAGCAAAATAAATGCCTCTTGTGCCGCAGCCCGAAGTCTCCTCTGTTAGCCAACCGGGTTGAGAAAGATGTTTTTCACGATATTTGTCTATCTCGCACTGAGCCAAATAGTTAAAGCCCATAAGTTCGAGACTTTCTGAGGTTCCGTAACCGCAACCGCCGCTAACCGCTGCCGTTATCATTCGCGTTGAATCCAACGTTTTGGCATACGCTTGAATTGTCCGCGTAATTCTTTCACCAAAAATGTTGCTCTCGATTTGCCATTCTTCGTTACCGACCGACCATGAAATTATTGAAGGGTGATTTCTGTCACGAAAAATCATACGTTTCAACTGCGTTTTGTGATAATCATTAATGCCTTCAAGCCTTGTTTCTTCCAAAACCAACATTCCAAGAGAATCACAAACATCCAACAAATCCGGATTAACAGGGTTGTGAGAGGTACGAATACCATTAAAACCGTATTTTTTCAGCATTTTAACACGCTCAATTTGAAGCGCTTTCGGCACAGCACAACCTACACCCGCAAAATCTTGATGAATATTAACACCGATGATTTTTAAATGTTTTTTGTTTAAGAAAAAGCCTTTGTCAGCAGTAAACTCTATTGTTCTAAAACCTATTTTAACAGACTGAATATCTGTTACTTGTCCATTTTCTAAAACCGAAACTTCCAACGCATAAAGATTAGGGGTTTCAATGCTCCACTGCAAAATATTTTTAGCAGAAAAATTTTCCACAAATTCATGGAAACAAACGCCTCTTACTTCTTTTAGAGGACTTTTTTTAGAGGCGATTATCGAACCTTTGTCATCTTTTAATACGATATTAAGGCTGACATTTTTTGCGCTAAGTGTCTCATTTTCAACAGTTATGCGAGCAGAAATGTCAGCATTGTCGCCATCAACGAGACTTGTTACAAAAAGACCGTCTTTTTTAACGTGAAGCGGATTAGTTTTCAAGAGCCAAACATCGCGGTAAATACCCGCACCTTCGTAAAACCAACCTTCTTCAAGGCTTGCGTCGGCTTTTACGGTTATGACATTTTCGCCGCCATAGTTGATGTAATCGGTTATATCGTACTGAAAATCAAGGTATCCGCTTTGCTCTTGACCAAGATAAAAACCGTTTAGCCAGACTTCTGAATTGCGGAAAACACCGTCAAAAAGTAGCGAAATCTTTTTTCCGAAATCGCTTTGCGGAATAGTTAAATGTTTTCTGTACCAACCGATTGAGGTTTCGGGAAATGCCCAGCCGACTTGTTTGTAACCATGACTATGACTTGCATTAGGCGCAAAAGGCACTTCAACAGCCCAATCGTGAGGCAAATTAAGTTTTCGCCATGCGCGGTCATCGAAATCCTTGTCAGCAGGACCGTCGCCATAACCCGTTTTGGTAAGATAATTGAAATAACGCGTCCCCGCCATAAAATTTTCTTTTGGAGAAGATGCGTTTCCGAACGAAAACTTCCAATCTTCATTGATGGAAATTTTCTCTCTGTTCTGTGCGTAATTCTCTGAAACAGAAGAAGTTAAAAGGAGCGCAGTTATTGCACTCAAGATTTTTTTATTCATGATATTATTAAAAAAAATGTAAATGGTAAAAAATTTTCTAAAAAGTTTCATTAATGTTCCCCGACAAAGGTAATTCAAATAAAAGAAAATACAAAATTTTTAAGACTGAAAACGACGAATCAGAAGAATGGTTTGCAGTTTATTAACGGCAAAGTTATAAAAAAAACAGCCGTTTTGAAAATACTTTCAAAACGGCTGTTTTGCGGAGAAAGAGGGATTCGAACCCCCGGAGGTGTTACCCTCAGCGGTTTTCAAGACCGTCGCAATCGACCACTCTGCCATCTCTCCAATAATTGGGGAATAGTGTCGGGGCAGCAGGATTCGAACCTGCGACCCTCTGCTCCCAAAGCAGATACGCTAACCGGACTGCGCTATGCCCCGAATCTTAAAAAAACTATGACTTACAAACAAAAAAGCGGAGAATGAGGGATTCGAACCCCCGGAGGTGTTACCCTCAGCGGTTTTCAAGACCGTCGCAATCGACCACTCTGCCAACTCTCCAATCTAGTCTCTAAGTGCTTCTAAAGAACTTATGTCGTTTCATTTTTGACACTGCAAAATTAGAAACATTTTCCTTTCTGACAAAATATTTTTGAAACTTTTTTTGTTTTTTTTACGTTTTCTCTGATAATCAGTTTTTTAAATGCCATTAACATTTCAAAAAAGATTGTTTATCGCAAGTTTTTTTTGCAAAATGAACATTTTTAAGATACTTTTGCACGTTAAAAAAAACAAAAAAAATGACAACAATAGGACTAATTTCTGATACACACAATCATTTAGATGATAAGTTTTTCAACTTCTTTGAACCATGCGATATGATTTTGCACGCCGGCGACATCGGCTCTTTGGAATTAGCTGAAAAAATTGCAAGTTTCCGACCGCTAAAAGCCGTTTATGGAAATATCGACTCTCAAGAAACAAGACTCGTATATCCCGAAACACAACGGTTCAAAGTCGAAAAAACTGAAATTTTTATGATACACATCGGCGGCTATCCCGGAAAATATTCGGCCAAAGCTAAAAAAGTTTTAGAAAATACCGCTCCTAATATTTTTGTCTGCGGACATTCGCATATTTTAAGAATTATGTACGACAAAAAATATAATTGCCTTGTTATGAATCCCGGAGCCGCCGGAAGATACGGAATGCAGATAAAACGCACAGCTTTACGTTTTAAGATTTCCGATAATGACATTAACGATTTGGAAATATGCGAGTTAGACTTGTAAATCAATGTTTTTTTAAAAGATTTTAACAAAAAAATATAAAAAAACACTATACAAAAAAATCAAAAAAATATAAGTTTTAATTAACTGATTACTATTAAGATAGATAAAATTTTAAATTTTACTAACATACAAAATTTTGTTTATATCGTATTTTTTACGAACTTTACGGAAAATTTGCAAGGCATTTTTTTAAGGTACAAGGATAATGGAGAACAACGCACAGGAAATATGGGATAAATGTTTGAAGTTTTTTAAGGAAAACATGCCCGCGTCAAGTTTTAAGACGTGGTTTGCACGTATTGTGCCCGTTTCTCTAAATGGTAATGTACTTAAAATTCAAGTTCCCTCAAGCTTTTTCAAAGAATACATTGAGGAACATTTTGCGTCCCTTATCGCTAACGCTTTATATAAATATATAGAGAATCCGGTTTTGATTTACGATGTGGTTGTAGACCAAAATGCTCTTAAAAATTCCGCGCCGAATTTCAAAACAGCTGGCATTCAGGCTCATAACGCAATGCCTCAACAGAATGTTTATCAGCAAGGTATTTATTCTGTTCCGGGAAGACCTGTGCATATCTTTAAAAATCAACAATTTGACTCCGCTTCCCAACAACAAGGTGCTGAACCCGAAATTCAAAACCCGTTCGTTATTCCCGGTATCAAAAAAGTAAAAGTAGATCCGCAACTCAATCCTAATTATACGATTGACAATTTCGTGGAAGGTGCTTGCAACCGTTTAGGCAGAAGAGCTGCCGAAGATATTGCTAAAAAACCCGGCAAAACGATTTTCAATCCGCTTATGATTTTCGGAAATTCCGGCTTGGGAAAAACACATTTGGCTCAAGCTATCGGCAATTCCGTCAGAGAGTTATATCCTGAAAAAACCGTCCTGTACGTTGAGGCTAACAAATTTCAAACGCAATATGCAGACGCTTGCCGCAACAATACCCGCAACGATTTCATTCATTTTTATCAAATGATTGATTTGTTGATAATTGACGATGTTCAAGAGTTTGCTGGAAAAACGGGAACTCAAGAAACATTTTTTGCAATTTTCAACTCCCTGCACTTGTCGGGAAAACAAATCATAATGACTTGCGATACCATGCCTTCAGAACTTAAAGGTTTGACAGACAGACTATTGAGCCGTTTCCGTTGGGGACTTACAGTTGAAGTTCAAGCTCCCGATTACGAAACAAGACTTAATATTCTCAAAAAGAAAGTCTATAATGACGGTATGAACATTTCCGAAGATATTTTGGATTATATCGCAAAAACAGTTATTTCTAACGTCAGAGAATTGGAAGGCGTGCTGATTTCGCTTTTAGCAAGAAGCACACTCACAAGAAACGATTTAACATTGGAAGACACCAAAAACTTTTTGGGAAAAATCGTACGCGAAACCGAAAAAGAATATTCCGTTGATTTTATCGTTAAGACGGTTTGCGCATTTTTCGGTATCAAAGAAAGCGTATTGAACTCTAAATCAAGAGCTAAAGATATTGCCTCCGCACGTCAATTATCAATGTATTTTTCAAAAAAGTTTACCGATTTGCCTTACAAAACAATCGGAACTCAAATCGGCGGAAGAGATCACAGCACTGTCTTACACGCTTGCAAAGCCGTTACAAAGTCTATTGAAACCGATGAAAAATTCGCTCAAATAGTAGATGAACTTGAAGCAAAAATCAAAACAGGACAGATTAATTGACAATTGACAATTAACAATTGACAATTAAAAATTGACAATTAAAAATTGACAATTGGCAATTGTTAATTATAAAAAAGTTTTTTAAGTCGAATTATAATTATATATGCCGCCCGAAAACGAAATTTTTCTTTTTAGGCGGCTTTTTTTATGCTCATAATTCTAAAATTTGGAACGTTTTTTGTATAATAACGAGGGACAACAAAAAAATTTTATGAATTATGAAACGCTTATTTTACATACTATTGTTGGGAGTACTTATGTCCGTAAGTTATTTTTCAGGAAATAGCGAAAAAGGTGTCTACGACGAAATCAACAAAGCTATTTGCCAAGGCAAAGCCGGAAATTTAGCGGAATATTTCGCACCGGAAATGGAACTGAACCTCAACAATTCTCAAAACCGTTGCACCAAAAGTCAGGCAGCACAGGTTTTGGAAGAATTTTTCAGACAAAACAAACCCTCGGAATACAAACCTCAGACCGACAGAAATTTTATTTCAGGAGTGATGAGGACTTCCTCAGGTAAATCTTATAAAGTGGACTACACCTTGAAAACGGTTAATAATCACGCTGTTATAACAGGTTTGTATGTTTACTAGAATTTTGAGAAAAACAATCAAGCAAAAAGCCGGAATTATTTTTATAATTTCGGCTTTTTTTCATACATTTGCAGCGTAACAAAAAAAAATCCTATAAAAAAATGAAAAAATTAGAAGAACTCGAAGACGAACTCATTGAAATCGCCATTGCAGAAGATTTAGGCGACGGCGACCACACATCTTTGTCAACAATACCGCATGACGAACAAGGCGCAGCACGCCTTATTATTAAGCAAGACGGAATTTTGGCTGGAATAGACGTTGCATTGAAAGTTTTTAACAAAATAGACAAAAACCTCAAAGTAAACATATTGCTTGAAAACGGTACAAAAGTAAAAAAAGGCGACATCGCTTTTACGGTTTCGGGAAATGTGATTTCGATTTTGCAGGCTGAAAGATTGGTTTTGAACTTTATGCAGCGTTTGAGTGGCGTAGCAACTCAAACTCACATCTATGCTGAAAAAATAGCCGACCTCCACACCAAAGTTTTAGACACAAGAAAAACGACTCCTGGTTTAAGACTTTTGGAAAAACAAGCCGTAAAAATCGGAGGTGGCGTTAATCACAGAATCGGACTTTTTGATATGATTTTGATTAAAGACAACCATGTAGATTTTGCGGGCGGAATCAAAAACGCTATTCTCGCCGCTCAAAAATACTGCAAAGAAAAAGGTAAAAATCTTGACATCGAAATCGAAACCCGCAATTTGGACGAAATCAAAGAGGCTATGGAAACGGGCGGAATCCGCAGAATTATGCTCGATAATTTTGATTTGGAACAAACAAGAAAAGCCGTTGAACTTATCGGAGGAAAATACGAAACTGAATCTTCTGGCGGCATAACTCTCGATACATTAAGGGATTACGCTTTGACAGGCGTTGATTTTATTTCGGTCGGAGCATTAACACACCAAATCAAAAGCCTCGATATGAGTCTGAAAGCTATGTAAAAAATATTTTTTTAACGATTTTTTACAAAAAAAATATTCACTTGACATACTAAAATACATCTAAAACAATAAAGAGTAATTAACCTGACTAATTTTTAGGAGGAAAGAATATGAAAGTAGTTTCAAACACAAATTTACTTTTTTCCGGAATTGTAACGGCCTTCACCGTTGCCGCATTGAACTCTTGTTCTGTTCTTAACACCACGAGTTCAACAACTTACAGCGACGATGTTTACGGCGTTTATCAAAAGGAAAAGAAAGTAACCGTAAAACAAGAGCCCAAAAACGAGGACAACGATGTCAGCGTTTATGAAAGCGAAGCACCTTCAGAGCGTTATTATTCCAACAATTACAGCGATAACGACGAAGAAGTAATCATTGATGATGACAGTTATACAACAAGGATTTACAGGTTTCACCGTCCGTATTATTCCAGAGGTTATTACGATGTAGTAATCTGTGAACCATGGTATTACAATTGGTATTGGGATTTCGGCTTGTCATACAATTCGTATTATTGGCACGCCGGTTGGGGAATGCCTTACCGCTATTCCTATTGGGGCGACCCGTATTGGGGATATTCTTGGTACGGTTATCATCACCACTATTATAATCCGTGCTACCACGAAGGTTATTACAGACATTATTACAGTGGTTACGGCAGAAGCAGTTTCGACCGCCATTATGCAATGGATTATAACAGAGTACATTCCGTAAGAGATGGCTCAGGTGCGTACAGAACTTATACAAACCGTAATGTTGGTTCGCACGGACAAAGCGGTAGATATTCAAGCAAGAATTACAACTCCTCAAACAACGGCAGTTATTACGGAGGCAGCAACCGCAGCAATTCGGGTCACGGCAACAGCGGATACCATTCGTCTTCGGGTTCAACCTCGAAAAACGGAACAAGCAGCAATTCGGGTTATAATTCACGCAGCAGCAATTCGGGTTACTCCGGAGGCAGCAACAGAGGCAATTCTAACCACGGCAGCAGCGGTTACCGTTCATCTTCTTCCTCAAGTAATAGTTCAAGCGGATATACGGGAAGAAGTTCGTCATCAACCTCAAAAAGCGGTTCGTCAAGCAGCTCATCAAGCAGCAGATCGTCGTACTCGAATTCAAGTTCATCTTCAAGCCGCAGTAGTTATTCCTCCGGCAGTCACGGCTCTTCGGGTAGCCACGGCTCTTCGGGAAGTCATTCGTCTTCGGGAAGTCATTCGTCTTCATCAAGCAGCTCAAGCGGACACGGACACTCCGGCGGACACAGATAAAAGATTTTACCTCTAAAGGGCGGCGACTTATAAGTCCCGCCTTTTAAGCAAATTAAATAACAATGTATAAATCGAAATTTTTATAACAATTATGAAAAAGAGTATATTCATTGCATCTTTAAGCCTAATTTCATCGGTTGCTTTCGCTCAAGACGAATATGATGCACTAAGATTTTCACAAACATATCAACAAGGAACTGCACGCTCAATCGCAATGGGCGGTGCATTCGGAGCATTAGGAGGCGATATTTCATGTCTTTCAAGTAATCCCGCCGGAATAAGTATTTATAAAAGAGGTGAGTTTACTTTTACGCCACAATTCATAAACTGCAATTCCGAAAGTAATGTCAACGGTTTTAATGCCTCTGACAGTAAATTTTCTTTCAAAATCGCAAATATCGGTTTTGTACAAGCCAATTACAATGCTGATAAAAACGGTTTCAAAGGCTGGGCTTGGGGTATTGCATACAACCGTTTGGCGGATTTCAATTCCAAAGAATACATTTACGGTCCTAATGATAACACCTCAATGTTGGATTTTTTCCGCAACAGTTCTAACGGGATCAATCCGAATAACTTAATCGGCAATAATATAGGTGCGGCATTAGCATACGATTGCCAACTCATAGACGATGACGGCAATAACAATTATTACAATGCCCACGATGAGGGTTGGTATCAGCAAACCTCGTCAGGCTATGGAGAATTACAAAAAAACAAAATCAAAACTAAAGGCGGTCATAATTCATGGGATTTCGCATTTTCAGGAAATGTTAGTGACATTTTCTATTTCGGTGCAAGTATAGGTATTGAAACGTTAAGATACAAAAGCACAAATATTTACAAAGAAGATGCAAGTAATCTCAACCATATTGAATACAATTATTGGGAATACAAAAGGAATTTTGAAATTAATGCCGCGGGAATAAATCTCAAAACAGGTATTATCGTAAAACCGGTTAACTTTTTGAGATTTGGTGCGGCAATCCATACCCCGACATGGTTCAACATGGAAGACAAATTCTATGCAACAATGAAGACAGAATATAAAGACGGAGAATACTTATCGGCGATGACGGAAAATGACAAATACGGTTATGATCCGCTTATAAAATACACAATTCAAACTCCGTTCAAGGCCATTGCTTCAGCAGCATTTATTGCTCCCGGTGTCGGCTTGCTCAGTTTTGATTACGAATACGTAGATTATTCGTTAATGAAATTTGAAACGGAAGATTTTGAAGATGACGGTTATGAAGATGTTAATAGTACGATAAAAGATTTCTATAAACCCACGCATAATTTCAGACTCGGAGGCGAAGTAAAGGTTAATCCACTTGTTTCACTCAGAGCAGGTTATGCAATTTACGGCAACCCGGACAAAACAATTGACCGTGATTTTGAAAGACAAATCATTTCGGGCGGCATAGGCTTTGGCGACGAAGACTTTTTCTTCGATTTAACAGGTTCGTATCATATTTACAAAACCACTAAAATGCTTTACGCAGATCAGTATGCAGATCAGTTTTATAACATCAAAAACAAATACTTGTATATCACGATGACATTTGGAGTAAGATTTTAATCAGTAGAGCCGCAATGTTTGCGGCTCTATTTTTTTATAAATGTTTGCGGCTCTTTTTTTTCATAAATGTTTGCGGCTCTTTTTTTTCATAAATGTTTGCGGCTCTTTTTTTTTATAAATGTTTGCGGCTCGATTTTTTTAAAAAAAACGTTTGCGGCTCGATTTTTTTATGAAGAAAAAAAGTTTCATTTTTTTTTGGCAGTTTAAAGTATTATCAGTAATTTTAAACGGTAGAAAAAGGCACAAAGATTGCATAACTTTTTAATAAAAGTGCAGAAGAAATGAAACTAAAAATTCAAATAAAATTATTGTTATACATATTGTTGGCGGTGCTTGCAGTATTCATTGTATCAACAAGTTACTTGAATCACCGTGCTACCGTAACAAATGAAGCAGCAGTAAAAAAACTGATTAGGGAAAACGAAAATAACTCGTCCCTAAAAATCAGATACACTCTCAATTCTGACATCAGCGCGTTGAGAGCGTTGGCATCCACGGTCTCAGGAACAGAAATTCTGACAGAAAACACACGCCTTGAAATCTACAAATCGGCGGCTAATATGTTTCTTCAGAACAATCCCGATTTTGAAAACATCAAAATTTCATGGGAATTGGGAATTATAGATGCCGAATGGACTAAAAATTTCGGACGCAGAGTTTACAGTTTTGAACGCGGCGACGGTAGCACTATATATTCCGTTCAAGATTTCAACAAAGACGGCGACGATTTTTCGTCAAATTATTATAGGGCAAAAATCAACGGAAAGGAACAAATCACCGGTATTGTCAGCGAAGATCCTGAAAATCCGAATATTAAACCTATTTATAAATCCACTATTTCGATTCCCGTTTTGGATGCGGAAAACAATTTTTACGCTTTGGTAAGCGGTGATTTGGAGGTTGAGGTTTTTAATTCACTCGTTAAAAATTCGGCAAGTTATGAAAGTTTTGTATCATTTCTTCTTACCGATAATGCGCAGTTTGCCGGCACTTCAATAACCGAAAGCGAAAAAATCAAAACCGATTTGATGAAAACCGTTGCCGGAGCATTTCATGAAATCCGCGCCAAAATTGATTCGGCTGGTTTTGCAAGTTTTCCCATTACGGACTCTCTCGGCAGAAAAATTATGCTCTGCGGAACGGGCGTTGAAAACGCTATTTTTGACGACAAATGGATTTTGGTTTCGGCAATTCCTCAGGAAATTATCAACGCCCAAGCCAATTCTCAAACCTCGGCAACAGTTTTTATAATTTTGATTGGTTTGGTGATAATAGGAATTTTTATTCTGTCGCTGACAACCAACATCGCAAACTTCCTTTGGAAAGCGGGCGAAATTCTAAACCAATTGTCGGTAGGTAATTTTCAAGCGGTGTCAAAAATAGAAGAAAATCAAACAGAGGAACTTAACACAATAGCACAATCACTCAACAACCTTAAAAACGGTCTTGACAAAGCCGTTATTTTTGCGGAAGAAATCGGAAGAGGCAATCTTGAGGCAAATTTCGTTCCTATCAGCGAAAACGACGAATTAGGTTCTTCACTTCTTAGCATGAGAGAAAGTCTTAAAAAAGCTAACGTTGAGGCAACCGAAAGACGTGAACTCGACCGAAAACAAAATTGGATTACTGAAGGTACGGCGAAATTCGGTGCTATTTTGCGCGAATACAACAACGATATGTTTGAATTTTCGTTCAACATTATCAGCAACCTCGTAAAATATATCGATGCCAATCAAGGCGGCCTTTTTGTTGTTAACGATGACAACAAAGATGACATATTTTTTGAACTTACAGCCGGTTACGCTTACAACATAAGAAAAATCTTAAAGAAAAAAGTTCAGCCGGGAGTCGGTCTTATCGGACGTTGCATTTTGGAATCAGAAAGTATTTACATCAGCAATTTGCCCGAAGATTATATCAACATAACATCGGGTTTAGGCGAAAAAAGTCCGCAATACCTTTTGATTGTACCTTTTAAATTCAACAACGAAATTTACGCTGTTGCCGAAATTGCATCTTTCAATGCGATAGAACCCTACAAACAGCAGTTCGTAGAGGAAGTCGGAAACTCAATTGCCTCAACAATTGCAACCGTAAAAATTAATATCAGAACCAACAAACTACTTCAAGAGTTGAAAGTTCAGTCTGAGGAATTGTCATCACAAGAAGAGGAAATGCGTCAAAACATGGAAGTTATGAAGGCAACTCAAGAGGATATGACCAAAAAAGCAGACGAATTTGCGCAGACCAACGAAGCGCTAAATCAAGTTATAATGCTTACGGAATTTTCGCCGGAAGGCGTTATGATAAATGTAAACACCAAAGCGATGGGTTTTTACAAGAAAAACAAACAAGAACTTATCAACAATTCTGAAAAGCCTTACACAATAGTATCTTCAAGCGAAAACACTGAAATTGACGAATTTTGGCTTCAACTGCGTTTGGGCAGACAGAAAAAAATCAGCAAAACCGTTAAAATCGCTGAAGAAAATTACAACATTATCGAAACTTATTGTCCCGTTCAAAATTATTACGGGAAAATATACAAAGTAATTTGTTTGACCGATACCTTAGGCGTTAATATTATTGCTGAACCGCCTTCCTCGTCCCCAGCGACTGAGAAACAAACAAACAGCAATTTTGATAACATCGGTGGAGAATTTTTCTAAAAAAAATGCGGGATTTTTTATCCCGCATTTTTTTTATTTTTTGTTTCGGATAATTTTAGCAAAAAGCCTCGGGAAAAACCTGCTGACCCAAATGCCGTTTGTTTCGCTGCCACCGGCCGTGATTTCAAGTTTTTCTTTTTCGATACCTTTAATGATTTTTTTAGCCATAACTTTCGGGTCGAGACCCTCCTGCTGTCCTTTGTCGTTTACACCGCGGCTTTGAGCTTTTTCGTCCAAAGCATTAACGGCAACATTAGTATTAACATAACCCGGACAAACCATCATAACACGAATTCCGTTGTCATAATTTTCGGCTCTTAAAGTTTCAAAAAAGCCGTGCAAAGCGTGTTTTGCGGCAGCATAACCCGAACGCAAAGGTATTCCGAATTTTCCGGCGAGACTGCTCATACAAACGATATGACCAAATTTTTGGGCAATCATTCCCGGCAAAACAACTTTCGTTAAAGCCGCAGCACCCATAAAATTGATGTTAATCATTTTTTCGATTACAGTCAAATCTTCCTCAACCACCAATGCCCTTTGACTCATTCCGCCATTGTTGATTAAAATATCAATATTTCCGAGTTCCTTTAATACAGGGGCAACAATCGAAGCAATATCACGGTATTTTTCCAAATCTATCAGAACGATTTTCACTTTGTCAGGATTTGCGCAATTAGCCCTAACACGCTGAAGTTCAGCCATACGCCTTGATGAAATTATCAAAACCGCATCCAATTTGGAAAATTCGTAAACCAAGGCCTCTCCTATTCCTGAAGATGCACCCGTTATCCAAATTTTTTTGTTTTTAAAATCCATTTTTGTAATTTTGTCATTAAAATGCAAAGTTAATAATTTTTTTTAATAAAATAGAGAAAAATGGCAGACATTTTAGTAAACATTACTTTGGTAATTATAATGGCGGGAATAGGTATGTCATTGACATTCAACGATTTCAAAAATGTTTTTGTATATCCGAAACCGATTTGTACGGGCATAGGCAGCCAACTTTTGATTTTGCCAGCCTTTTCGTTTCTTTTAGCGTTTTTAATACCGGGGAGTCTTTACGAAAAACTCGGAATCGTTTTGATTGCACTTTGTCCCGTAGGCACAACGAGCAACATTTTAGTCCACCTTTTCAAAGGCAACACAGCACTTTCTATTTCGATGACAATTGTAAATAGTTTGATGAGTCCGTTTACGATTCCGTTTTTCATAACTTTAGCGGCATCATTTTTTATTAACGAGAGCTCCGAGGTTGAAATTTCGTTTCTTGAAAGTTTCAAACACATACTTTTGATGGTAATTTTGCCGGCTTTTGTGGGATTGATGATAAAACGTTATGCAGAAAAATTATCAGAAATTTTGTCAAAACCTTTGAAATGGCTTTTACCGCTTTTGTTGTTGATAGTCTTTACGATAAAAATATTTTTCGGCTCCAACGAAAGCACTTGTACGGCACTTTCAATGTCAGAGGCGATAAGAATTGCGCCTTTTGTTTTGCTTCTTAACATAATCGGAATGTACGGCGGTTTTTTCATCTCCAAAGCCACTTGTTTGGACAAACCTTCACAACTTACCGTTGCAATCGAAACAGGGCTTCAAAACACGGCACTTGCGCTTTCAGTAGCCTCTACAATGCCTAATTCATGCGAAATCGAAAAACCAATTTTAGTATATGCAATGCTGACGTTTTTTACGGCGGTAGTTTTCTTATTGATTCATTCTGACATCAAATTAAAGGACATTGTCAAATAATGACAATGTTCTTTCCTCTTTTAAAAAAAAATAAAGCACAAAAAAACGTGATTGAATTTACTTTTCTTTTTTCTAACGAAAAGACTTTCAATCACGTTTTCTTTTTTCTTTCAACTCTAATTTTTTTCTTTCAACTCTAAGAAAATTGTTGGCGGTCCGGACGAGACTCGAACTCGCGACCCCCTGCGTGACAGGCAGATATTCTAACCAACTGAACTACCGAACCTAAAAATTATCAACTCAAAAAAGAATGCTGCCAAATATTCCCGAAAAAGAAAACTCTCTCATCGTTTCTTCCCTTTAACTTCGGGTAATTTTCCCGGCTGCGAAATTATCGGCGGTCCGGACGAGACTCGAACTCGCGACCCCC
>JAFYDK010000103.1 GCA_017544805.1 Bacteroidales bacterium
AGACCCGTTGCAAAGGAGTTTCACCGACAAATCGCCGATGAATGACAATTATTATTTTCTGTCGGTTTACAATCAAAACGACGAAAAAATAAATCCGTTTCCGTATTACGCGCAGTTGGTTGACAGCATACCGCCCGTAAAACCTTCAAAACCAAACGGTTATTGCGATAGTCTCGGCGTTGTGGCTCTTTGTTGGAATCCGCATCCCGACAAAGATGTAAAAGGTTACAGACTTTTTCGCTCGAATTCTCCAGACAAAAATTTTATGATGTGCGCCCCGAAAATGATTTCGGACACTTTTTATGTCGATACAATCAATCTGAACACGCTGTCAAAATCGGTTTACTACAAACTAAATGCCGTAGACAGCCGCGACAACCAGTCAGAACTGTCGGAAGCTGCTGAAATTCAGAGATTTGATATAGTTCCGCCGGTTGCGCCGCAGTTTGAAAGTATCCAAAGTCAGAAAAACAAAATTTTGTTAACCTTGATACCCTCGCCGTCAAAAGACGTGGAAAAGTATTTGATATTCAGAAAATTAGCATCTGACAAAGATTTTGACACGACGGCAGTTTTGTCGGTTGGTCAGCTGACATTTTTGGATGCAAATGCTGACGATGGCGAAACGTATTATTATGGTATTCAGGCGGTTGACAACAGCGGCAACAAATCTGAAATCGTTAAAAAATCGTTTTCAACGCCGCCAACCAAAACCGCGGAAATCCGTTTGAAAAAGAAAGTTTACGAAAATAATATCACGCTCAACTGGACAACAGAAAGCCGCAAACAGCCGGATTATGTGATTGTGTATAAGAAAGTTAACGATAAACCACTGAAAACCTATTCGCAGATTTCAGGCGGTAACACGTTCACGGACAAAGGCTTGCAAATCGGTGATTTTTACACGTATTGTGTAAGAATGGTTTACGCCGACGGCAGCGAATCCGCCTTGAGCAACGAAATAAAAGTGGAATTGTAAACGACTAAAAAACACGGAGTTATGATTTAACTACGAAAAATACTATGGTTTAACCACGGAAAACACAGAAAACACGGAATCTTTGTTTTTTTTATCAACGAATTAAACAAATAAAACGAAACTATTTTATTTAACTAATTAATTAAAAAACAACAAGTTATTTTTTAATTATACGAATTTATCGAATACGCTTCAGCATATTTTTGTATTCGTTTCATTTGTCGCTGCTTGCGGCATTTGTTGAATATAATTTTAAGTAAGTCGAATTTGTTTTATTCGGTTAATTCGGTGATGAAATAGATCTTTCCGTGATTTTCGTGATTGAAAAAACGTTGAGTGATAAATTAACCACGGAAACCACAGAAAACACGGAATCTTTGTAAAAACGTAAAGATTTCCGTTTTTTTCTCAAAAAATTCGTAAGAATATTTTTTGTTAATCCGTTTTTTCGTTCTTTCTGTTGTAAAAACGTAAAAAATTTCGTGGTTTTCGTGATTTCCGTAGTTGAGAAATATACGCTCGTTTAGCCCGTGGGTTTGCAACCACATCTAAAATACATCGCCCCGATGGGGCTTTGAAAAAAGCTGTAATCCAAGTAAAATTCTTGGGCAAACGACGCAAATTTAATATCATGGACGCCGCAGCCGCCGCAGTTTTGCAGGGCGCAGGACCTAATCCGTTCTATTTCACTGGTTTAGTCGGTTGTAAATACAGCGTTTTGGGCGGATTGTTCAAAGGTAAATGTTCACTTAAATTTGAAATCGGAGAACCCTGCACCCCTGTTGAAGGAGGTAAAGAACTTTTGGATCAAAGCATAATTGCATCGATGACACCGGCTGACGGCAGCGACACCGTAAACGTGTTTGTTTCGCCGCAAGTGCTGCTAAATATTGATTGCAAAAATCAAATGCCGATAGAAATCGACGGAGTTAAAAAC
>JAFYDK010000104.1 GCA_017544805.1 Bacteroidales bacterium
CTGAAATTCAGGGAGCGTTGAGTGATTTCAAAGATTACATTTGTACACAAACTTTGACAAAAGTTTTAGAAAAAGTTACTTCGTTGGAGGGTGAAAATATTCAGGATTTAGACCTCGACGAAACTGTTAAAACAAAAGTCAGAGTAATAAAATTATAATTTTGTACGGTTTTTGCTGATGTATTTTTAAATGTTCCGAAACGGTTCGGATTAAAGTTTCGGAACATTTTTTTTAACTTTAATTAACTTTGCTTATATAACTGAATACCAACGAATAAAAGATTGCTATTATTTTTTATTAAACAACTAAACTAATATTATTTTTTATAAAAAAGATGGATACTAAAAAGAGATACTCCGACGAAGAGTTGGAAGAATTTAAAGAATTGATACTTTCCAAATTGGAGCAGGCGAAGAAAACTCATAGCGAGTACACTTCGCAATTGAAAGACACTGACGGCAATCAGAATATCTCCAATACTGCCGACCCGGAAGACGGTCAGCAAAACGAGGCTACCGAGAGTGCTTCAATTATGGCTTCACGCATGGAAAAATACATCAAAAATCTTGAAAACGCCTTAATCCGTATCGAAAACAAAACTTACGGTGTGGACCGAATAACGGGCGAACTTATTCCAAAAGAGCGTCTTAAAGCCGTGCCGCACGCAACGCTGACCGTTGACAGCAAAAAAAATGAAAACAAATGAACAAATTAGTAAAAGAATCTGTTATAGTAGTATTTTTAGTGGTGCTAATTGACCAAATCGTAAAAATTTGGGTCAAAACACACATGTTTATAGGCGAAAGCAGTTTTCATCATTGGGGCTGGCCAATAGAATGGTTTCAGCTGGCTTTTACTGAAAATCCGGGAATGGCATTCGGCTGGGGACTACCCGGTGCATGGGGCAAAATATTTTTGTCTGTTTTCAGGATTATTGCAATCGGTGGCATGATATGGTTTTTGAAGTGGCTGATTAAAAACAAAGACCCGAAACCGGGTTTAATAATATGCGTATCGCTGATTTTAGCCGGTGCTATCGGAAATATGATTGATTGTATGTTTTACGGTTTGATATTCTCCAATACGGGTTATGCTGCAAATACAATAGCGGAATTTTTTCCTGCCGGAGGAGGTTACGCTCCATTTTTGCAAGGTAAAGTCGTCGATATGTTGTATTTTCCGATGATTGACACTGTTTTACCCGAATGGGTACCGTTTTGGGGCGGGAAAAATTTCGTATTCTTCTCTCCTATTTTCAACATTGCGGACTCTGCCGTTACAATAGGCGTTGCACTGCTATTGATATTTCAAAAACGTTTCAACATAAAAGAAATAGTGAAGGAAGAGTAATTTTTTTTCTGCTCTTCCTCCTTTTTTTCTAAATAGTTTTAATTTTTTTTATTTTTTAGGCATTGAATTTCCGTCCACTTTAGCAATTTCGCCTTGAGAATATTCGATTTCGGTTTCCAAAAGTCCTTCCTCATCATAATATTTCCAAGACCCGTTTTCTTTACCGCCGGCATATTGTCCTGAAACTCTTATTTTGCCGCTTTCGTAAAACTCCTTGTAAGTCCCGTGCAAATTACCTTGAAGATATTTTGCCTCAACTTTCAATTTTTTGGAAGGCAGATAATAAACCGCATAATCACCGTGAAATTCTCCGTCCGAAAAGTTTTCTATAACAAGGGCATCACCGCTGTTTGTTGTCCACATACCGTGTTTATAACCTTCAACAAATTCACCTTTTTGCAAAGTATCGCCAAGAGATGACAGTTCGTAATAATCACCTTCTTCTTTGCCTTTCAAAAAATTCTCTTCACGGCGAAGTTTTCCATCAGGATAATACCAAAGCCATTTACCTTCGGGTTTACCGTCCTTGTAAACGCCTTTTTGTTCGATTTGTCCGCCGCTGAAATAAAACAACCATTCGCCTTCACGTTTACCGTTTTTGTACGAACCCTTGCCGCTGATAATTCCTAACGTATCATATAACGTCCATTTGCCTTGCTCTCTGCCTTTTCCGTCTACGATACCGTCAGCAATCTTTTTGCCGTCGTCGTTATAAGTTTCAGATGATTTTATTTTGCCTTTCTCGTTGTAAGTTCTATGAACGCCGACCGGTAATGAATCTTTGTAACCACCTGATTTTTTTAATGTTCCGTCTGGGAAAAACTCATTTTTAACCTTTACCGCATCTTTTGTCTGAGCCAAAGAATTTTTGTTTTCCTCTTGTTTTTCGCCGTTAATGTAACGGGTTATGGAAATTTCTTTTCCCTTTTGGTCAAATTCTCTGAAATAACCGTTCAATTTATCATCTTTGTAATAACATTCGGTTTTGAGTCTCTTGTCAGGATAAAAAGTTTTGAAAACACCCTGTTTCATACCTTTTTCGTCCACACGGTTGATAATATTTTTATCTATAAGACTTCCGTATTTATAGGTTAAAATTGCCACGATTTGACCATCTTTGTTGTATTGCCAGCCCTCGCCGTGTTTGCGGTCGTCTTTGAAGGGAATTTCTTCCTTGAGAACGCCTTTGTCGTAATAAAAAGCAAAACCTTGTTTCTTATCATCACGGTACAACTCCTTTGACTTAATAACATTATGTTTCAAAGAATCTTGAAAAACCGTATATTCGATTGTATAACCGTTGCGTTTGCCGTAATTATAATTTATCGCCCTAAGAGTATCCCCGCTCTGATCAAAAAAAAGCCAAAGACTATCCAAAAGAAAATTTGTACGTCTTCCGGCCGATTTCAATACGCCGTCAGGATAATATGTTTTCCAAAAGCCGTCAGGTTTGCCGTCCCTTAACGTACCCTCGCTCGATAGACTGCCGTCAGGATAATAAAATTTATTATAACCGTTGGGATTTACAGAGTTTTGCTGCGAAAACCCAAAACTGAAAATTCCGCTAAAAAATAATGATAATAAAATTTTTTTCATGGTATATTTCCTTGATTTGCTTTGCATTTACAAAAGTAACAACTTTATTAATACGCACAAAAAAAATTAGCAAAGCAAAAAATACAAAAAAATTTAGTTTTTTTATTAGGGTTTGGTGCGTTTTGTGTGTTATATATAATGTAAATGAATCTTATTATTATATGAAAAGAAGTATGACTTTGTTGTTGTCAATTATATTGGCAACAACTTTTTTTGCTTGTGATTCTTCCGAAGAAGGAAATGCACAATTTGACAATTGGTATCCCATTGAATTGTTAATCTACATTCAAGACGAAAATGCCGTAGATTTACTCAATTACGATTCAAGTTATTATATCGGCAATGATTTTTCTTTTGAATACGAAGGAAAAAAATACAACGTAGAACGTAACATCTCCGATGAAAAAGGTTATAACTTATTGTTAATCAAAGACAATGACAACAATAAATATTGTGTTTACTTCGGTAAATTAAACGGTTACAAAGATTACGACGATACGTTTACAATCCGTTGGAAAGACGGTAAAGAAGATAAAATACGTTTTTACCGTAAAATAACAGGCTCTTTGCAATCAGAGGACAAATGGTTTCTAAACGATGTCGATACAAAGCAAAGTAGCCCGTATGGAATTTTTACGCTGACACGATAGATAAAAAATATTCATGAACTCTCGTATCTTCGTTGAGTTCTGGATGAAAAGCAGTAACTAATTGTTTGTTCTGCAAGGCAGCAACAATTTTTCCGTCCACAACAGATAAGACTTTGACATTTTGCCCTACGCTGACAATATACGGCGCACGAATAAATGTCATGGGAATTTTTGTGTCAATGCCTGAAAATTCGCCCTCACAATAGAAACTGCCGAGCTGACGACCGTAAGCATTACGCTTAACAACAATATCCATAGTATCTAAATGATTGGAATCCAACATTATAAGCCCTGCGCACGTTCCGAAAACAGGTAAACCGTTTTCAATATCTTTTTTCAAAAAATCATAAATCGAAAGATCTTTCAGAAGTTTCAAAATAGTTGTGCTTTCACCGCCAGGGATTATCAAACCGTCTTTAGGTTGTTGATAATCAGATAGATTACGAATCAAAAAACTTTCAACGCCAAGTTTAAGGAGCATTTGACGGTGTTCCTCAAATGCTCCCTGAAGCGCAAGAATTGCAATTTTCATTTTCCTCGTTCAGCCATTAAAAGTTTAATTTCTTCTTCATTGATACCAACCATTGCACCGCCTAAATCCTCTGACAATTCTGCTATAATTTTAGGATTGTCATAATTCGTAACGGCTTTAACGATAGCCTGTGCGCGTTTTTCGGGGTTGCCAGATTTGAAAATACCTGAACCTACAAAAACGCCTTCCGCACCGAGTTGCATCATCAAAGCTGCATCAGCAGGTGTTGCAACACCGCCCGCTGCAAAGTTTACAACCGGAAGTTTACCGTTTTGATGTACAAAATTTATCAAATCAAAAGGTACTTTCAATGCTTTTGCTGCCTCATAAAGTTCATCTTCAGAAAGGCTCGTAATACGGCGTATTTCACTCTGAATCAACCTCATATGTCTTACAGCCTGAATAATATCGCCCGTTCCGGGTTCGCCTTTTGTACGAATCATCGAGGCTCCCTCGTTAATTCTTCTTAACGCCTCTCCCAAATCTTTTGCACCACAAACAAAAGGCACTTTGAATTTGCGTTTGTCAATATGATAAATATCGTCAGCCGGGGTTAAAACCTCCGACTCGTCTATATAGTCAATTTCAATAGCCTCAAGTATCTGAGCCTCAACAAAATGCCCGATTCTACATTTTGCCATTACGGGAATAGAAACCGCATTCTGAATTGATTTAATCATTTTCGGGTCGCTCATTCTCGCAACGCCACCCGCACCTCTGATATCAGCAGGAATTTTTTCCAAAGCCATAACTGCACAGGCTCCCGCTTGTTCTGCAATTTTAGCTTGCTCGGGAGTCGTAACGTCCATAATAACACCGCCCTTCAACATTTGAGCGAGATTTTTGTTCAAAGTAAATCTGTCTTCCATTTTGTTATATTTTTTTTAACGTTCTAAATTCTTTCGGAGAAATACCTTTTTGCGCCTTAAAAAACTTGCAAAAAGCTGCCTGCGAGGAAAATCCGAATTTATAGGCCGCCTCTTGAACCGTCAATGAGGTAGACAGCAGCGTATCCTCTATTTCTTTCATCATATAATCGCCGATAAGTTTTTTAGGTGATTTATCAACGATTTTTTGCGTTATCTGAGATAAATATCTCGGGGTGATATTGAGTTTTTCAGCGTAAAAATTTACGTCCTTGGCTTTCATATAATATTCAGCAACAAGGGACATCAATTTGTTGTAAATTTCCACATGACGACTGCTGACATTATGATCATGAATGTGTCGGATAATATTAGCAGAGTCCAACGCCACTGAATAAACTATAAGACTGCGGATATATTCATGGGCTTTAACAACGGCATTTTTTAAAGTTTCGCCTTTTGCTAAAAACGTAGCCGTTGCCGATGAAAGATTGCCTGCAACACCGTGAAAATTCCAACCTGCCGTATCAGGCGAGGTGAAAAACAGCGGTGATTTTTTTTCGTCATTGCTGATAAAAATATCCGTTACGATACCCTCTGCAGAATGTCCGCCTTGCAAAAGCACTGCACCGACTCCCATTTCAAGAATTTTCAGAGCCGCAGACTGCATATCCTGAACGGAGATAATATTTCCGCCCGTCAAAATTTCAGCATCTTTGATTTTTATAATCAAAATTTCCGTATTATGAAATATATATTCCTTAAAAGCATTGATAACTTCCTGACCAATAAGCCTTTCGCCTCGTGAATTAAAAAATCCGGCATCAACTACAATATGTCTTAATCCGATGATTTCATTAGAAAGTGCTTTAACGGTTTTATAATCGCGTACAAGACCGATTTTTACAGCTTTAGGTCTGATTTCTTCAAGTACCGCTTTAACTTGTGAAACTACCAAATCCGCCGAAATATTCTCAAAAGAAAGAATATGTTTTGAATTTTGAGCGGTGATAGTAGTCAGAGCGGTAACGGCATATCCGCCGAGCGAAAAAATAGTTTTCACGTCAGCCTGAATACCTGAGCCGCCGGTTGAATCCGAGCCCGTAATGCTTAATATGGGAACAATGTTTTTCATGCCGCAAAAATACTCAGACTTTTACCTATTATCCAAAAAACACTTCCCGTTTAGGAAAATTTTAAACTAATTTTTATAAATAGAAGGGAAAAAAGAATTCTTTTAAAAAAATAGGAACGAAAAAAATTTCCGTCCCTAAATTCAATTATTTCAGCACTTTACTTGCTTCATTTTTGATTGTAGACTCTATCAGAGATTCAAAAGGTTTCAACAAAAACGGAACTTTTCCATTAACAGTAACTTTTCCGTTTTCGACTTTAATATGTCCGGAAAGTTTCATACCGTTGAAAGTGCAGGAATAATCACCTTCGTTTCCCTGCCAATTCTCCTGAATACCGCCTACTTTGTCCTGATGTTCTGTTTTGAGCTTGGTCAAAAAACTTTTCATCTTCTCAAGTGCCTCTGACTCAGAATATTTGTGGTCAATTTGTACTTCCATAATTATTTGATTTTGTTAATTATTTTTTTTCTATTTAAAATTCAAAGGGAATTTTACGTTTTTATATTGTATTAAATCCACTTTTGCACTGCCGACCATAAGCGACATTTGCGCACGGATAGGAATTTTGTTTTGATCCGCCGAAATCCAAATACTCAAGGCATCTTGAGCCGTAAAAACGCCCGAAACCTCAACAATCGGAATAAATTTATAACAAGAAATTTTTCCGAATTTTGAAATTTTTACGTTTTCGGTTTTTATATATCGAAGTTTTAACGGCCAGTTTTCCTCTCCGAAAAAAGTATTAAGGGTAATTTCATCACCCGATTTCAGCCCTGACAAATCCAACATTCTGATTTTATAACAAGCCGCAACAATGTCGTAACATTCTTTTTTAATATCAGAAACACCAGAATTAGAGCTTGTTACCTTATTATTTTGATGATCGAACTTGTAGGTGATGTAACGTTTGTATTGTTCACTTTCACGGACGTTTTTCAAGGCGTGATCCGGCAAAAGCGTTTGAGGGTCTGCCCACGACTCGTAATCCTCCATGATATGATAAATTTTATCCACAAAACCTATCGTATTGCCTTTTGCTACCAAATGATAAAGTTTTTTTCCGTTTTCAGTAACGGTTTCGGTCTCAAGTGTCATCTTCGCACCCGTTACAAAAGCGTAATAAATCTCATATTCAAGCAGCTCGTTTTCCGAGATAACAGGATTTTGCGCCCTCAAAACAACTCCTGAAATCAAACAAAAAAGTAATACAACAATTTTTTTCATAACAAAAATTTTATTTTAAAACGTTCTTTTTGCTGACCGTTGCAATAAAATCCTTTAAATAGAAAGGTTCAAAATAAGCAACGTCGGCAAATTTTTTCTCCAAAAAGGCTTTATTTGTTAATTCAGCCATGTAACGCGCCGAGGGCAAAACATCCGAAAGAAAAACAGCATTTTCGTTTTCGATAATTTTACTGATTTTTTCAGAAGCGTTGCCTAAGAACACTACTCTATAATCGTTGTTAAAATATTCTTGAAATGAATTTTTTTCTATTAATTCCGCCATACAAGGGCGTAAAACGGCATTATTAACGTCAAAAATTTCAGAATAAACCTCATTTCTGCCTGCATCAATGCAAGAAACGATAACAGCTTTTTCGTTTTTGAAATTTTCGGCGGCTTTCAATGCCATTGCTTGTAACGTATCAACGGCAAGCAATTTAATATCAGCAGAATAGGCAATTCCTTTCGCAGTTGAAGTTCCAATTCTCAAACCCGTATAAGAGCCGGGTCCCAAAGATGTAGCAACAGCTGAAAGTTGTTTTGCCGTTAAATTGTTTTCTTTTAATAATTCGTCCACAAAAACCGCTACCGAAGAAGCATGATTGCGATCTTTATTTTCTTTGCAATCAATCACCTGATTGTCAGCCGATAACGCAACAGAACAAATATCCGTTGAAGTCTCTATCGAAATATAATAATTCATGATTATTCCTCTTTTTCGTAAAAAAACTGATAATATTTCATTCCCGTTTCAGGGTCAACACCTTTTGAAACTTTCGATTCGTCGCCGTGAATATAAATATGAAAATTTTTGTCAAGTTTGAGAACGCTTTTCATTTTGGACTGCTGTTTTTTGGCAGCATTTTCCGAAACTCCGAAATTATCCTCAAGTTTAACATTGTTTTCTTCCTCATATTGCTGCTTGTATTCGTTGAAAGCTTCAATAACTTCGGGCTGCTGAAGAACATTTTCCTCAAAATCCTCCTTAGAGAAATTTTCATTTTCCTTGAAGTAATTCTTTGATTTATTGAGCATTGCAATTTGTTGCGGTTTTTCTACCTCGTGCTCTTCGTTGAAGACCTCCTCAACAAAATCTTTGCAAAGTTCCATATACTTTTGCGTTTGATAAAAGTCGTCTTTGCGCTGCTCAATGTCAAGAAAATCATTACGCCAATATTGCGCTTCCTGTTTGTTGGTACAATCTATAATGTTGAGTTTGTAACCGAAATCCGCCTCCGTATTATAAATAAGGCACGCTTTGTCAATTTTATTAAGGTTAATGCCCTCTTCAATTACAATGTCAAGCCCCGAATCCGAGGTTTTTATCTGCAAGAAATCCTGTTTGGTTTCGGATTTAAAAATACCTACGGCATCCACTAACTCACCGTCTACCACCAAATTAGAAAAATATGCGACATACAAATCACCCTCTTTTATTTTTGGGTGAGTGCCTGCCTCATAAAGTTTTTCCGCAATTTGCTTACTAAATTCAACAAAGTTTTCCGGTGATTGAAAAATACCATTAACATACTGATAAACAGGATTTTCCTGAGGTCCGTTTTCAGAGCGGAAATTATAATAATTCTCCTCTGCAAAATGTCCTAAAAAAAACTGCATCAATAATTCTTTTATAGAATCGCTCACTGAAAGTTCTTTGTCGGACAATATCAATTCTTCTTCTCGAGATTTGTTGCCTAACTTGTGGAGTATCACGCTGTTGAGGCATACATTGGCGAAATCTAACATCTTTTTATCAATTTTTTTCACAGCAAAATTAGAAAAAAAATCTCACTTTTTAAGTATAACGCAAGTAATATTTTTTTATTCACAAATCTTAACATTCGGCATAAATATTGCTGCATTTTTGGGTGTTTCAAAAAAAAACATTTAATTTTTTTTGAAAATGTTTTTGTAGTTAAAAAATTATGTACTAATTTTACAGCAAATAATATTAGGAAAAATTTCAATATGGAACGTATACAAATAGACCCATTACAGAATGCTCCAAGAATCGATTTTGATCCTGACAACGGTGTTTTGCTTTTTGAAGGAAAATCGCTTATGGAGGATTCAGAAGCTTTTTATTTGCCTTTGGTAAATTGGATTATAGAATATGCCAAAGCTCCGCACAAGGGGACCGTAGTTAATTTCAGATATGATTATTTCAACACAAGCAGTTCTAAATGGCTGATAACCATTACGAAACAATTGAAATTACTTTACGATGCAGACCCTACAACAACAATAAATTGGTATTGGCCGGACGATGACATTTTGGAATACGGCGAGGTAATCCGCGATTTGGTGGATATGCCTATCAACTTAATTGAAATAGAATCGGAAGACGAAGATATTTAAAAAAAATTTTTTTCCTATTCTTCTTTTACGGTTTTATTACTACTGAGATATGCTGTGTAAGGTGGGTGTTAGTATTGTAGATTTTAAGGTAAAGTAAACATTACTACATAACGCTTTGCACTTTTTTTTTCAGAAATAAGGTTATGAATACGTTACAGTCCTTTATCGAGTTGCTGAAAAAGGAAAACGAACTGTTGGAAATCGACGAATTTTTCAGCCCCGAACTTGAAATATGCGAGTTTGCCGACCGTCAGATGAAACTCTCAGGCGGCGGAAAGGCTGTTTTGTTTAAAAATACAGGGACGCCTTATCCCGTCTTAATCAATTACTTAGGTAGCGATAAAAGGATTTCGCTTGCATTGAATTGTAAGGATTTAAGCGAAAAATCAGACGAAATTCAATATTTCTTTTCATCACTTACCGCCCCAAAAGATACGTTTGCAAAAAAACTAAAAACGTTACCGCTGCTAAAAGATATTTCAAGCTTTTTTCCAAAACACAAAAGCGGAAAAGGTGCATGTCAAGAAGTTATAGAAAGTGATATAAATATTTTTGAGCTTCCCGTTCTAAAATGCTGGCCTTACGATGGCGGAAGATTTATAACTCTGCCCATGGTAAATACCATTGACCCTGAAACCAAAATCCGAAATGTCGGAATGTACAGGGTTCAGCTTTTGGATAAGAATTTAACGGCTCTGCATTGGCACAAACACAAAACCGGCGCAGCACACTTTAATAAATATAAGGAGTTGAACAAAAAAATGCCCGTTGCCGTTGTTTTGGGCGGCGACCCCGTTTACACATACTCCGCAACCGCCCCTCTGCCTGAGGGAATAGACGAATACTTGTTGGCAGGATTTTTGAGAAAAAAATCCGTAAAACTTGTTAAGTGCTTGACACAGCCAGAAATAGAAGTTCCCGAAGATGCAGATTTCGTTATTGAAGGTTATGTAGACCCGAATGAAGATTTGGTTTTGGAAGGTCCGTTCGGCGATCATACGGGATTTTATTCTTTAGCGGATTATTATCCGAAATTCCACATAACGGCAATAACACACAAAAAAAATGCAGTTTATCCCGCAACAATAGTCGGAGTGCCACCGATGGAGGACGCATATATAGGCAAAGCAACAGAAAAAATTTTCAGTTTCCCGATAAAAATGGCTTTCGTGCCGGAAATGAAAGAACTACACATGCCCGCCGCAGGTGTAGAACACAATATCGCATTAGTAAAAATAAAAAATCTTTACGATGGTAATGCGATGAAAGTTAAAAATTCGCTGTGGGGTGCAGGTCAAATGATGTTCAACAAAATCTTAGCCGTTTATGACGGAGAAGAAGATTTGACGGATTATGAGAATTTTTTGAGGGATGCAATGAAAAATTTTTCGCCGTTAGAGGATGTTTACATCGAAAAAAACGGCGTTTCGGACGTTTTAGACCATGCCGGAAGAAAATTTGCTTCAGGCGGAAAAATCTGTTTGGATTTTACAAAGAAGAAAAATACCAAGGCTCAAAAATACGTTTTTGGGAAAGAACTCGAAAATACCATAATGCAAAAATATCCTTCAATAACAAAAATTAACTATAATGCGTTAGGGTCGGATATTCCAATTGTGTTTATATTACTGAAAAATAAAAAGTTATCTCCGGTAAAAAAAATATCGGAAGATTTAGTTAAAAATTATAAAATTCCGACAAAAATTCTTATTTTTGCGGACGAGGGAATCCCTGCGGAAGATTTCAACCTTTTGACATGGTACGCCTCAGGAAACATTGACCCGTATACCGATTGCGAGGTTTTGGACAACCAACTTTCAGGTGTGTTGTGTGTGGATTCAACAGCCAAAACCCTTGAAGATGACAATTTTACAAGGCAATGGCCGGAAGTAGTAATGTCTGAGGATGAAACAATTGAAAAAGTTAATAATAAAAATACTGTGAAAAATAATGAAAAATTATTAACTTCGCCATCAATTAAATTAAAAAATTTACGTTATAATAAAGGAGCGGTTAAATTTTTTAATTCAGCGGGATAATTTTTTTTCAACTAATATATAAAAAAAGAGTATAAACCATAAAAACGAAAATAAAGATGATTAAAAATTTATTATTGACAGGTCTTATATCCTTGTTTGCTTTTCAGGGCTTTGCGCAGGAAAAGCCGGAGATGGTATCAATAAACGGCGGTTCTTTTTGGATGGGCAACGATTATACTTTCAATACTTACGGTGCTTCTGACGAGGCTCCGGAGCACAAAGTTGATATTGCAAGTTTCAAAATGAGCAAAACGGAAGTTACATTTGAACTTTTTGACCGTTTTTGCGATGCAACAGGTTATGCAAAACCTAACGACGGTAACAAAGGTCGTGGAAAATTACCCGTTTACAATGTTAGCTGGGAGGCTGCAATCATGTTCTGCAACTGGCTCTCTAAAACAGAACATTTGGACAGGTATTACGAAATCAAACGTGATAGTACATCTTTTTCGGTAACTATCAACGAAAATTCCAAAGGTTACAGACTTCCTACCGAGGCTGAATGGGAATATGCAGCAAGAGGCGGTGCTAATGCTGAAACATTCTCTTACGCAGGCAGCAACAAACCTGAGGAAGTAGCATGGTTCAAAGACAATTCTAAAGGCACTCCGCATGAAGTGGCTACAAAACAGCCAAATCAGTTAGGTCTTTATGATATGTCAGGAAACGCTTGGGAATGGTGTTATGACCGCTACGACAAAAACTATTACAAAAATTCTCCCGAATCTAACCCGAGAGGTCCTGAAAAAGGTACTGACAGAGTATTCAGAGGTGGCGGTTGGACTTCTAACGCTGACGATATGCGTATGACCTCACGTCATTCTTTTTCTCAAAACAAAGAATACGGTATGATCGGTATACGTTTAGCTCAGAACTTGTAATTATTTTTGAAAAACATTTTTCTTAATAAAAAAAGCCGTTTCATTCTCGGGAACGGCTTTTTTTATTGCAGTATTTTTTGTAAAAAAACAAAGTAAAATACACAAAAAGTACTGTCTAAACATAATTAAAAAATTAAAGCATTACTTTAAGTGAAAAAAAGTTGTAAAAAAATCAAAAAAACTTGTTAAAAAATTTGGAAGATATAATTTTTCATTTTACATTTGCGACACTTTATTTTAAGAAAAACCGAGGCAAAGACCTCCAACAATTTTAAAAAATTTAAGAAAATGAGAGTCATTATTAGAAAAAAACTTGCGCATTTAAGTAATGCAGCAGTAGTAGAATTCCTACAGCAAGTAATCGATGCTATGCAAATACTCGATTCTGAATCGTTTATGCAAAATTTAGTGTTTAACTTCAAAAAAGCGGTCAATAATTTTCAGTTGGCTTTTTGCTTGGAATCGACGGTCTCTTACACCGCGGAAGTTCAGAAATGTGCCAATCTAGCACTAAGAAATTACGTAATTTTCCGCGAGATTGTATCAGAAAGCGTAAATTCTGTTGGTACGGAAAAAAACGAAACCGCCAAACAAGTCATTGAGGCTATCAACGAAAACTCCTTCTCGCTAAAAGATTCGTACAGAGTTAAGTTTTCAAAGCTTCATTCTTTAGTTGATTTCATTGAGGATATGAATCCTGACAAATTATTGATTATCAATGCTCAAGCCGAGTATCAATTAATTAAAGAATCCTTAGAGGCTTTTGATGATGCGGTTATAAAACGAAACGCTTATAGGCTGAAACGAAAAGCAAGAATCATGACTTCAAGAATAGGAGTTTTCAAAATTTACAATGCACTTTTAAACTTTATAGAAGCGCAATACGTAGTCGGAAATTTCAAACCGTATCAGATGTTTGTCAGCAAATTAAACGAGATAATAACGGCATTGCCGATTAAATCATATTCAAAAGTTTTAACTCTAAAAAAAACTGCCTAACAGCAGTTTTTTTTTGTTTTTTTTTAAAATCTATATCCTAAATTAATGCTAAAATTCTCCTGTGCAAAACCTAAAAATGAAATTCCAAATAGAATTGCAAATAATAATAACGCTTTTTTCATATTCAAATATAATTTAATTTTTGAGGTCGCAAAGTTAAAAAATATATGAAGAGAAAAAAAACTATCCTTATTGTTTTTTCCAATTCTAACTATCTGTTTTATCAATAATCCCATTTGCTTTGAATAAAAAAACCTGCAAAAATTATCAAAAATTCTTGCAGGTGTATATTACTTTCAACTAAAAAAAAACTACTTTGCCGACTCTTTTGCCCATGTGTCTTTGAGAGTTACTGTACGATTGAAAATAAGATTTTCTTTCGTGCTATCAGGGTCTACGTTAAAATAACCCATTCTGATAAACTGCAAATAACTCAAAGGTTTAAGCAAGGCAGCGTATTTTTCTATGTAACAATTCTTTAACACTTTCAAAGAATCAGAATTTATCATCTGTTTCATTGCTTCCAACGGCTCGCAGCCCTGCTCTTTCTGAATCCTTGCCATTTCGTCACGGGGATTTTCAACCTTCCACAAGCGGTCGTAAAGACGAACTTCAGCTTTCAAAGCGTGAGCACAACTTACCCAATGAAGAGTCTTACCTTTGATTTTACGGTCAGCACCAGCCGAACCACTGCGACTATCGGGGTCGTATTCAGCATAAACTTCTATGATATTGCCCTCAGCGTCTTTCTTGCAGAAATTCTCCTCAGGACACTTTATAATATATGCGTTTTTCAAACGAACTTCTTTGCCCGGACCAAGACGGAAGAATTTTTTAGGCGCATCTTCCATAAAATCGTCTCTTTCAATCCAAATTTCACGGCTAAACTCTATTGTATGTTTGCCGCTGTTTTCGTCCTCAGGATTGTCAATTGCAGTCATTTCCTCAACTTGTCCCTCAGGATAATTAGTGATAACAAGTTTTATCGGATCAAGCACACAAGAAACACGAGTTGCACGGGTGTTAAGATCTTCACGAACTGAACTTTCCATAAGTTCAAACTCGTTTAACGCGTCGTATGTCGTATAACCGATTCTGTCAATGAATTTCAAAATTGATTCAGGACTGTAACCTCTACGGCGGAAACCGCAAATCGTGGGCATACGCGGGTCGTCCCAACCGCTAACCAAACCCTCTTTGACCAAAATCAAAAGGTTACGCTTACTCATTAAAGTATAACTTAAATTGAGCTTATTGAACTCGGTCTGTCTCGGACGGTTATCGTCCAAATTGTCAGCCTCGCCCCTAACCTCTTTCAACCAGTCGATAAACAAGTCGTAAAGCGGACGATGAACCACAAACTCCAACGTACAAAGCGAATGTGTTACGCCTTCAAAATAGTCGCTCTGTCCGTGCGCAAAATCGTACATCGGATAAGCGTTCCATTTGTTGCCGGTTCTGAGATGCGGAATGTTCAAAACTCTATAAATTATAGGGTCACGGAAGTGCATATTAGGATTTGCCATGTCAATTTTAGCACGCAAAACCATAGTTCCGGGCGTTACCGTACCGGAGTTCATCTTTTCAAACAATGCTAAAGACTCCTCTACGGGACGGTTTCTGAACGGACTTTCTTTTCCGGGCTGAGTCGGAGAGCCTTTCTGTTCAGCAATTTGCTCTGACGACTGCTCATCAACGTAAGCCTTACCGCGTTTTATAAGTTCAACAGCAAAATCCCAAAGTTGCTGAAAATAATCCGAAGCATAATAAATATTTCCCCATTTAAAACCGAGCCATTCGATGTCGCGTTTTATGGTTTCCATATATTCGGTGTCCTCTTTGACAGGATTTGTGTCGTCAAAACGGAGATTACAAACGCCGTTATACTTTTTAGCGATTCCAAAATCCAATGCAATGGCTTTCGCGTGTCCTATATGCAAGTATCCGTTAGGCTCAGGAGGGAAACGGGTTTGAACACGTTTACCGTTTTTACCTTCTTCAAGATTTTTTTCAACTAATTGTTCAATGAAATTTTTGCTATCTTCCATGATTGTCTTTTTTACTTTTTTTAAAACGCACAAATATATGAAAACTAATTCATTTTACTAAATTTACAATAAAAATTTTTTATTAAGATTTTTTAGTTAAAGGCTTGATATTTCATCTTTGGTTAAGCCCGAATTTTCGGCAATTTCATCCTCTGTTTCTACACATCAACAAGTCTTCATTTAATTCTGTCCCAAAAAGTTTTCTTTTAAAACCAAAATCGGTATATTTTGGATATTTTTTCTATGAATTAAAAATGTTTGCAGCAGCAAAGACAATTTTTTTTTGACAAATCCGCAAACAAAAAACGACTACCGAAAATAGTATTTCGATAGTCGTTTTTATTATTCAATATGGTTAGTTCTGCAAAACCCGCACCGCACGAACCGACAGCCCGTCGCAACGGAATTTGGAGTTCCAATCGGAGCCGCCCGAATTGAAGTAGCAGAAGAACGCGAAGTTCGGGTTGTCCGTGTCGAGCGACGACGACCAATAGTAGCCGTAGTAACCGACACCGTCCACTCCTGAACCGTTACGGGAACCAGCAGCCGGAAGGAAGATATGCGTATCCTCCAATGCGTAACTACCGCCATCCTTCTTCTTGTAAACTATACGACCCACAACATTCGTACCATTGTAATTGTCTGTCCACACGTTGTACGTGTAAGAGTCGTTGAAGAGTTCTTCCCAGTCTTCTTTTGTAGGCATACGATAGTCTGAACCGAGTTTTACGGTAGCAACATCATCACCGGCTTCAAGCTCGGTAAGGTTGTCTTTATTGCCGTAATTTTCTTTACTACAATACTTTGTGAGGGCATTTTCAGCAGAGCCATACCTGTAGGTGTTCCAATAGTAATTTTCTTTTGCTTCTGTTTCGCCCCAAGCGTAATAGTCGCCGTATTCTTCAGGCTTACTTGCTCCGATGTTGCAAGTTGTCCAAAGAAGTCCCGACTGCAGACCTAAGTCAACGGAAATTATTTCCAACCACGCAGCCTTCAAAGTTATGTCAGCGTCTACTGTCGTGTTAAAATCGTATTCAGCCTCTCCGTTGTACCAACCTAAAAAAATATAGTCTTTTTTCTCTGGGTTCGTTTCGGTATTGTCTTTTTTCTCTGGTTTCGTTTCGGGCTTGGTAGCTGTCTTGCCTTTTTCAATGGTTTGAGAGGCAAATGCACCAGTGCCGCCGTCGGTGTCAAATTTTACGGTAAAAACTTTTACCCATACGGCATAAAGTTTCACTTCGCTTTCGGTTGCGGTGTATTCTGTAATGATTTCACCGTTTTCTGTTAAACTCCAACCTAAAAACTTATAACCGTCTTTTTTCATGCCATCGCCTGAGGGTAAAGTGATTTTTGTACCTTTTTCAACGGTTTGTGGCTCTGCTGTTCCATTGCCGCCCAAGATGTCGAAGGTTACGGTTACTTTTTCGGGCGTTACTTCCGTATTGTCATTTCCCGAATTGTTTTCGACCGTGGTCTTTTCGGGCTCGGTTTTGTCATCATCGTGCTTGTTGCACGAAAAAAATGTTAGCGCAAAAAATAATTCGCTTAACAAGAAAATGTTTATTCTTTTCATTTAGTTAAACTTTAATTAAAAAAAAATCCCTTGCGGATAGTGCGTTTTTTCAACACTATCCACAAGGGACAAGAAAACTATCATTTTAAATCAAAGTAAAGCAGAAAAGACTTTTTACCCCCCCTACTTGACTTTTGTAATGTATTATTTATTTTAAATTTTTGCATTTTTTGTTCGTTGTTTTCTAATTAGAGTAACAAACACAAAATTTCCATAAAAAAATTTTAGATTTTTTGGATTTCGTCTAAAGTTAAATCAGTAATTTCTGCAATTTCATCATCAGACATCGTGCCTTTCAATTTGAGTTTGCGCGCCATTTCGATGTGGGCTTGCTTCTCGCCCTCGGCACGTCCTTCAGCACGTCCTTCAGCACGTCCTTCGGCTCGACCTTCAGCACGTCCTTTTGCAAG
>JAFYDK010000105.1 GCA_017544805.1 Bacteroidales bacterium
ATACAATGTGCCGCCCTCTGTCCGAACAACCTCACGGAGGTGCCGCAGTTTGAACTCGACTTCCTGCGCACCCTGCCCTCCACGTGGGACGAAACCCGATTCATCGACGGCTTCCCCGGCAAATATGTAGTGCTTGCGCGCCGTCACGAAGACCAATGGTATGTAGCCGCGCTCAACGCCCAAAAAGAGCCATTGAGCCTTACCATCGACCTCCCGATGTTTGCCAACAGAACTTTGACCTATTATGTTGACGACAAGAACGGCAACCCGACCAAAACAACCCTCAAGACCGACAAGCAAGGCCGCGCCAAAATAACCATCCAGCCCAACGGCGGCATCGTGCTGACTGAATAGGACAAACGGATAACAGGTTGTTAGCAGCATGGAATAGCTGTGAAGGTAATACCATAATTTGGTGCCATCATTTGACTGGATAAGTTCAAATGGTGGCACCACTTGTATTTAAATGAGACCAATAAAGCGCTTAATAAGGTATATAGGGAATAACACTGATGTCTGATAGAACAGAAATTCAATAGGCATACTTTTAAAGCAAAGAGAATAACATTTTATTCGCTATGTTGATATTTTGGTAGTCGTTTTTTTGTTTGTGGATTAATCAAAAAAAGTTATCTTTGCAGCGGAACTTTTAATTTTTGCAAATCATGTCGAAATATCTTGACCCGAAAGCAGATTTAACGTTCAAAAAAGTTTTTGGCGAGCATCCTAACCTCGTTTTAAGCCTTTTGAACGCTCTTTTGCCGTTGCCTGATGGTATGGAAATAAAAACAGTTGAGTATCTTTCACCGGAAAACGTTCCCGAAAATCCCGGCAAAAAATATTCTATTGTAGATGTTTATTGCACTGACAATTACGGCCGACATTTCATCGTAGAAATGCAGTCGTATTGGAATACGGAATTTTTTTCGCGGACACTTTTCAACGCGGCTTCAATGTATACCAAGCAGTTAGACAAGGGAAAAGCATTTGGCGAATTGAAAGACGTTTATGCTTTGTGTCTTGTTAACGACATAAAAGCATTTCCTGAGTATGGTGAAGAGTATATGCAGGAATATTACATTACGAACAAAAATCATACTTCTGATATACGTACAGATTTGTCGATGGTTTTTATTATTTTGCCGAATTTTAATCCGCAAAAACGCGCTGAAAAAATCATGCACAATCTTTGGTTAAAATTTTTGACAGAAATTGATGAAAATACTGACGATGCCGACCCCGAACTTTTAGCAAACAAGGAGACAAAAGAGGCGTTGGAAATAGTCCGCCGTTCAGCATTTACTGACGGAGAGATGTTGGCTTACAGACAGTATTGGCTTGACATCAGCACAGAAAAATCCTCGCTTGAAAGAGAAAGAATGGAAGGACGCGCAGAAGGCCGCCTTGAAGGCGAAAAAATCGGTATTGAAAAAGGTCGTGCAGAAGGTGAAAAACAAAAAGCTCTTACCATTGCCAGCACCCTTAAATCTCTCGGCAAAATGACTATTGACGAAATCGTTTCTGCCACTGGCCTCACCCATGACGATGTTTTAAAACTTTAACATTTACAGCACGACAAAAAAGCACGATTTTTTGTCGTGCTTTTTTTATTTTTTTTACCAAAGCAAAAAATGATTTCGTAATAAAAACATTTTTGCAGCATAAAAGCAATTTTAACAAATAATTTTTTATCTTTGCATTTCAAATAATAATAAATGTGATTATGCAAAAACCGCTTGAAATACTCAGCAAAATATACGGCTACAATAGTTTCCGTCCGATGCAGGAAAGTGTTATCAATCAAATACTTTCGCGTAAGGATTCTCTTGTACTGATGCCTAC
>JAFYDK010000106.1 GCA_017544805.1 Bacteroidales bacterium
GCCGAAGCCCTCAAACAATCGCCAATCACCTACAAGGCAGATGATTACGGCGGATTTGAAAAGGTGGGCGACCTTGGTCAGTCGTTCCCTCAAAACAACGAGCAAATCTCCACCTCGGCGGGCGACATCATTCTCTATCAGGGACATAACCTCTGCATTTATTACGGCGAAAATTCTTGGAACTTCACCCGCATCGCCAAAATACCGAATATCAGCAAAGAAGAACTCTTAAAATTTCTCGGCGACGGGGAAATCGAAATTAAATTGGAAATAAAATAAAAGAACGGGCATTTACATTAACTCAATAATACGACAAGGTGTTCTCGAAATTCATAAAAAATACCGTAATAGAAAATCTATAATGGATCGAGCATAAAAGCAAAAAGTTTTTTTAGCTTGTGGACGCTTTTATATATTTTTTTTCGTTGTTGCACGAAGAAAATATCGTCAGCAATAGAAAAATATATAGCAAAAATCTCATAGTTAGAAATTGTTTTTAAGGCAAAGATAAAAATTTTTTTTTATATTTGTAACAAACTTGTATACTTTTTGATTATCTTTGCATTTGGAAAAAAACATTTTATTATGGTCATAGACGGTAAAATATATAATGCAAGGGGCAAACTGAATGCAATTTTGATTTCATGTGGTCTTGTTGCAGTATTTATTGTTGGCGGTTTTTTCAGCACTGCCATTATGAAACATCTTGTTGATAGTATCGAACAAAATGCAATTTCAAGTTTGAGGGGTACTGTTGACAAAATTGACACTCATAACGCAGGTAGTAGCAACCGTAATAGTCAAGTTATCAGTTTTGCAGAATATTGCATAAAAAAAGAAGGCGGAATCAAAATTATAGACGGCGAATGGTTTTTGGGCGACAAACCGTTTTCTTCTAATAACGAATTTTCGGAAGATATTATCACAACAACGCCTAAAAATCAGTTTGCCATTTATCAAAAAAAAGGAAGTGAATACGAAATAATTTCCACCTCGATAAAACATAACGGCAAATATATCAATGGCGTAAAACTTGAAGATAGCGAAGTAAAAGAGCAAGTTAATGCGGGTAAAAATTTCTATAACCGAACGATGATAGACGGAGTAGGTTATATTGCTATGTACAAACCTATTTTGGTGAACGGAGAAATTGTCGGCTTGTATTGCACAGGTCAGGAAGACGGCAAAGTAAAATCCTCAGTTAGTATTTTCGGAGCGCAAAGGCTTCTTCCCAATGGTTTTACAATTTGGTCAAAAGACCCGAATTTCTGTTTTATTGTTCCCGAAGAAAAGAAAAAAGACTGGCCTAAAATGCCGGATAATGTTTATCAAGAAATGGCAAAACATAAAGACGGAGAAATCCGTTTAATGCAGTTCAACTATCTTGATACCGATTACGAAATGGTGTATCTGTACGACCCTAACGTTTATTCGTACATACAATTTATTTATCCCGTATCTGACAAATATGCCACAATTCCGAGTATTGTAGTGCCGACAGCGGTGGCTGTATCTATTGTTATATTAATTTTGATTATTACCTGCAACAGATTGATTAACAAAATCTTCAATGATGTCGGAGGCGAGCCGAAGTATGTAAAACTTCTTGTGGACAAAATAGCCGAAGGAGATATGACAGAGTCTAATAGAAAAAAAGTTGAAACTTCTAAGGGTATTTTAAAATCGGCATACACGATGGCGGAAAATCTCAAACACATACTTTCTAAAATTTATGAAGGTGCAAATTCTATGCAGAGTTTGAGTTCTAAAATCAGCGGAACAACCAAAACGCTGTCCGAAAATGCAAAGTATCAAGCCGAAAACGCCGACAACATTGCAGAGGCAATCTCCGATATATCGGCAGAAATCAATCATAATGCAGAAAAAACTTCTAACGCCGAAAAAATTACAAACAAGGTGTTAACTAATATCGAAAAAATAAAGGAGGCGCAAGATTTGAGTTTCAATGCGGTGAAGGGAATTTCTGAAAAAATTGACATAATAAACGACATTGCATTTCAGACTAATATTTTGGCTCTCAATGCTGCTGTTGAGGCTGCTCGCGCAGGCGAACACGGAAAAGGTTTTGCCGTGGTAGCCGCTGAAATTCAGAAACTTGCCGAAAAAAGTAAAACCTCTGCCGCTGACATAATAGAATGTGCCACAGCAAGTGTTAATGCCACGGCAAATTCGTCAGAGTTGATAGACAACATAATGCCTGATGTAAATACTTGTAGCGAATTGATGTCGGAAATCGGCTGTTCTGCTGAAAATCAAAAGTCAAAAATTCACGAAATTGACAATTCAGTAAAACGTCTGAATGTTTCAATGCAAGGTAATGCAGAGGCTTGTGATAATCTTGCAGTGAGTGCCGAAGATTTGGATTCACAAGCACAAAATTTCCGTGAAAGCGCAAATATTTTTAAATTTTAGTAACCCCAATTCGATATAAGAATTTATCTATTAATTCATAAAAAAGAAAATCGGCATAGAAGAGAAGTTTTCTAGCGATAGAAATTTGAAAAATACGGGATATTTTTATAACTTAAAGCACTGAAAATAAATAAGTTAAACCTTAAAATATCCCGCTATGAATATAGATGCAAATATAGTAGAAATTTATTGATTTCTGCGCTAATTGCATATTCATTTCTACCCAAAAAGCCACATATCAATTATGATATTGAC
>JAFYDK010000107.1 GCA_017544805.1 Bacteroidales bacterium
CGTTTTTGATGATTTTTGCATCACCGTTTTTGAGTCCGAGTGCAGCCGGCAAAAGTTCTGTTAAACGGGTGTCCATACACGAGAGTACGGCAAGTTTTTTGTCCGGATACTTGTCGGTTAAATATTTTTCGTATGCCTTTTCTAAAACGAATGTCTTGTTGAATTGTAATATTTGGTCTATCATAGTTAACATAATTTATTAAGGCGAAGATATATAATTTTATTTACTAACCAAATAGTGAAGTGATTTTTTTATAATATTTTACAACAAAAAACGACTACCGAAAAAAGCATTTCGATAGTCGTTCTTTATTATAAAATTAACTTTCAAAAAAATAAACCGCTACTCCTCCTCATCGTCGTAGTCAGAGCGGAATCTTCTGTCCTCATCCTCATCTTCATCCCTTTGCGAAATACGCGGACGACGCGGACGCTCCACCGAAGGCTCTTGAGAATTGGAATAATACGTAACGTTATCAACCTCAAGCTCTTTCTGAACTTGGAACAAGAACATTTCGTTATTAACAGTTCCTTCCATCTCTTTGAGAAGATATTGCATAGCCTCAACAGAATTTCTTTCGGAAATTTGTTTCTTTCTAAGTTCCCAAATAATATCAAGCATTTGTCTGTCAATAAGCAAATCATCACGACGCGTACTTGAAGAATTAATGTCAATAGAGGGGAATATACGCTTGTTAGAAAGTTTTCTGTCAAGCTGAAGTTCCATGTTACCCGTACCTTTGAACTCTTCAAAAATTACTTCGTCCATTCTTGAGCCAGTGTCAATAAGAGCTGTTGCAATAATAGTTAAAGAACCACCGTTTTCGATGTTTCTTGCTGCGCCGAAAAATCTTTTGGGTTTATGAAGCGCATTAGCATCAACACCACCGGTCAAAACTTTTCCGGATGCGGGTTGTACTGTGTTGTAAGCGCGAGCAAGACGTGTTATTGAATCAAGAAGAATCACAACATCGTGTCCACATTCTACCATACGTTTTGCCTTTTCCAAAACGATATTAGCAACTTTAACGTGTTTTTCAGCAGGTTCGTCAAAAGTAGAAGAAATAACTTCGGCTTTTACGCTGCGTTTCATATCCGTAACCTCTTCAGGACGCTCGTCAATAAGAAGTACGATTAAATAAACTTCCGGATGATTATCAGCAATTGAATTAGCTATATCCTTGAGTAATATTGTTTTACCGGTTTTGGGCTGAGCAACGATAAGACCTCTTTGACCTTTACCGATAGGAGCAAACATATCAACGATTCTGCATGAAAGATTGTTTTCGTGCCCGTTGCCCGTAAGACGGAATTTTTCGTTCGGGAAAAGCGGTGTAAGATAGTCAAAATTTACCCTATCACGGATATAATCAGGACTTCTGCCGTTGATTTCTAATACTTTAATCAAAGGAAAATATTTTTCAGTTTCTTTGGGCGGACGTATTGAACCTTTTACAGTATCACCGGTTTTCAATCCGAAAAGTTTTATTTGCGATTGCGAAACATAAATATCATCCGGCGAATTGAAATAATTGAAATCAGCACTTCTTAAAAATCCGTAACCATCGGGCATAACCTCCAAAACACCTTGATTTGTAATTACTCCGTCAGAATCGTAAATAGAAGATTTTTTGCCTTGTGAAGAATTATCCTCCGGCTGTGTAAATTGAGGAGATTCAAAATTATTGTTATTATTTTGAGGTGCTGGCTCTTGATTAAAATCCTGATTTTCTTGAACTTGTTCTGTAATTTGCGGCTCTAAAGTTTTTTGCTGCGCAACAATTGGTTCCGGTTCTTGAATAGGTTCTTCTTCTATTTTTTTAGGAGCTTCCTCCTCTGAGTTTTTTTCTACTGAAGCTGCAACTGGTTCCGAAACTTTTCTTCCTACAACCAACCTACGGCGTCTTTCTTTTACTTTAGGCGTTTTTGAAGTCTCCTCAGGAGTATTATCTTGAGGAACTGACGGTTGATTATTATCCTGTGCAAAATTTTGTTTTTGAGAGGATTGTGTATCTTGAGGCTTAGAATTATCGTTTTCTTTGCGCCTTGTAGAGGCACTTGCATTTTTAATTGCCTGTTGATCTAAAATTTTGTAAATTAATTCCTGTTTTTTATAATTTTCTACTTTTGCTACCTCCAATTCTTTAGCAATTTCGCGCAATTCAGAAACCAATTTTTTGTTCAATTCAAGTATATCGTACATTTTGATAAGATTGGTTTTACAAGGAGAATATCCTTATTCTTAAAGAAGACTTTCTAATTTTTTCGAGCGCAAAGGTACAAATTAAGTTGAAATCAACAAATTTTTTTCGTATATTTTTTCTCGGCTAATAAAATTTTAAGGATTTTTTATTCACTTTTATGACATTTTTTTGTATTAACTATCACCAACTTATATTATCTCTACCGCAGAGCAGCTACAAGGCAAACCACCAAAAGAATACTATTTCGATTACCGCTAAAGAAAACGTAAATTTTTCCTAAGACAAGTTGCTAAAATCTATCACAACAAAAATTTTGTTAAATCATTAAAAATTATTACCTTTGCGCAGTTTTTTTATTAGCAAAAATTATAAAAATGGAAATTCCAGCAAAATACGAGGCTGCTACCAGTGAAGAAAAATGGTATCAGTATTGGAACGATAACGGCTTTTTTCATTCAGAGCCGGAC
>JAFYDK010000108.1 GCA_017544805.1 Bacteroidales bacterium
CAATTGAGCTACTCCCGCAATTATAAAAACAAAAAATTAGTGGGAAGTAATGGATTCGAACCACTGAAGGCAAAGCCAGCTGATTTACAGTCAGCCCTCGTTGACCGCTGGAGCAACTTCCCATCATATATTTTTAAAATCAAAGATTTCAAATTTCGTTTTCAATAATTGGAGCCGGCGGAGGGATTCGAACCCCCGACCCGCTGATTACAAATCAGCTGCTCTGGCCAACTGAGCTACGCCGGCAATCATTAAGAAAAAGTGCCGTTGAAAAGCATCATCTTGATTTTTTCAACGGCACAAAGGTAGAGACTATTTTTTAAACTGCAAAATTTTTTTGCACTTTTTTTTCATTTTTTTTTTAGAAGCCGTTTTGTTTTTCTTTCTTTTTCAAGAGTTGAATCCGCAAAGCCTCTAAGGCTGTGTCAGTTGACTCTTCAAAAGACTTGGATTTTTTCTCCGCAAAAATTGCTCCGCCGGGAATTTCGATACGGATTTTTGCGACCTTACTATCGTAATTTTTACTCTGAGAACGCTCCAATGACAGAAAAACCTCAGCTTTTATGATGTCATCGGCTACCTGTGCAAGCTTGCTGACCTTGTTCTGAATGAATTCTTCAAGTTTCGCATCAGCGTTAAAGTGAATAGACTCAATTGTAATGTTCATATTCTTTTCCTCCATTTATTTTATGCCCGGGGGTGGGCTTGTTTATATATTTTATTTAATTCTTCGTATGTCATGTGAGTATAAATCTGTGTCGCCATCAGATTTGAATGTCCTAACAACTCTTTGATCGCATTAATATCAGCTCCGTTGTTAAGAAGACTCGTGGCAAAACTATGACGCAACGTGTGCGGAGAGTTTTGCGTAACACTATCTGTGGTTTCAAGATACTTGTGAACAATCCTATAAACAAGTCTAGGATACATTTGTTTGCCTTTAGAGGTCAAAAACAAATAATTGTTCATAGACGTACGCAAAGGCAAAAGTTTCCTATAAAGCGTTTTAGTAATGGGAATCAACCTCATCTTATTGCCTTTTCCTCGGATTATTATCTGAAGATTTTTTCCGTCAATATCGCAACACTTTATATTAATCAACTCCATTTCACGAATTCCCGTGTCATAAAAGAGCTCAATAATAATTTTGTTACGGTATCCCTCCTTGTCCTGAAGAAACAAAGGCGTATTATCAAGCAAATCCTCCATTTTCTCGTCCGGAATAAATTCCGGCAAACGCCTCGGCTTTCTTATGTTTCTTAAACCGGCAACAGGACTCAATTTTATTTTTCCATTCAACATCAGATACTTAAAAAAACACCTTAATGTAGAAAGTTTTCTGTTTAAAGTAACAGAAATGTGATCCGTGGTTTTCAAAAACATCAGCCACTGACGTATAATTTTGCCGTCCGCTTGAAGAATATCATCACTCAAGACTGCCTCCCTATAATAAGAGAAGAAATCCGATAAATCAGAAATATAAGACTTAACAGTATTAAAACTATATCTGCGCTCATATTTCAAATAATCCGCAAATGCCTTAAGCAAATCCTCCATTTTTCGTATCTCTCAGTAAAACCGTTAAAACAAGATTATCAGCAAATTAACATTAAAAGCGGATAACCTTTATTTCAATACCTAAATGTAACAACTTTTTTTGAAACCCACAAAATAAATTTACATTTTTTTTGCGTTTTTTTATTTTTAATATTACAAAGAAAATAATATAAAACATAACAAACTGATTTTTAGGAATTTTAGAAAACAAATATTTTTGTTAAGTTTTTGTAATAATCTAAAAAAAAAATACTATTTTAGTGCGGAATTTAAAAAACTTACTTTCATTATGAGAAAATTTTTATCGTTTATTTTTGCTTTAAGCGTATCTTTGGGCATTTCAGCATGTCTGAACGCTAATCAAAATGTTAATTTAGAGAATCAAAACAATCAAACACAATCACCCGTTTCGGAATTTTTTTCCAGCAATATTGCGCAAAACCAATCGCAAAATATTGATAATAATGAAGATATTCCGAATAATGACAAGAAAAAATATCCCGTCAAAAAAAACAATCCTTATTCCGACAAAGACAGCGTGGCTCTTTATATTCATTATTATAAAAAATTACCACCTAATTATATTACCAAACAAGAGGCTCAAAAACTCGGTTGGGAGAGTAGCAAAGGCAATCTTCACGAGGTTGCTCCCGGTAAAAGCATAGGCGGCGACAGATTCGGAAATTACGAAAAACTGCTTCCGATTGATAAAAAACGAAAATATTTTGAGTGCGACATAGATTACGAAAAAGGTCGGAGAAATGCTAAACGAATAATTTTCAGCAACGACGGTCTGATTTATTACACTCAAGACCATTATAAATCATTTGAAAAAATATATTAACACTTTATATAATATAGAACAATGAAAAAAATTATTTTGGATTTTTCCGAAACAACAAAAAACGAAATACACAAGTATTTAAAAGACAAATTTTCGTTTCCGGAATATTACGGAAATAATCTTGATGCGCTTTACGATTGTTTGAGCGAAATTTCTACGCCGACATGCGTGGGAGTTTTTTCAACCGAAGGCAAAGATATTTCAAGAATTATTCAAGTTTTTAAAGACGCAGAAGATGAAAATCCTAATCTGTGTTTCATATTCTCAAAAATTGAATTAAACTAAATAAAAATAAAGTAAAAGCAAAAAACACATGAAGTTGAAAAATTATTTTATAGTAATTACAGTATCTTTGCTGACACTTTTACCATTTTTGTCAGCAGCTCAAACCGAAAACCTTTGGTTAAATAATTTCGTTCAAAGCGATTTAGCGGTAAATTTTTATTCAAATCTACCCGCTGACGCATTATCGGAAAAAGTCATCGAAAAAGAACTTGCAGGTTATTTCAAAAATTTTAAAAAGATTAAAAAGCCTAATTCCGCTAATTTTTCGATAGTTATTGACCAAAAACAGAATTTAGGCTCAGAGGGTTTTTCATTGGATTTCAACACAGAGAAAAACACTTTCAAAATCACAGCCGAAACCCCGGCAGGCGCATTGTACGGCACTTACGCTCTGCTTAGAGAAATTAAAAACGGTAAAACTCAATTAGTTAAAATCGAGAAACCTAAATATCAAATCAGAATTCTAAATCATTGGGATAATCCCGATGGCAGTGTTGAAAGAGGTTACGCCGGAAAATCTATTTGGTTTGATAACAACCAAGTCGCCTTCCGTAAGGATATTGAAACTTACGCACGCGCAAACGCCTCTGTAGGAATTAATGCTACGGTTATTGATAATGTTAATGCCGACCCCAAAATACTTTCCACGGAAACACTTCTCGGAGTAAAACAAATCGCTGAAAAACTCCGCCCTTATAATATAAAAGTGTATTTGGCAGTGAATTTTTCATCACCCACAGCTATTGGCGGTTTGAAAACCTCAGATCCATTAGACAAAGACGTAATCAACTGGTGGACAAACAAATGCAAAGAAATTTACACGTTAATTCCCGATTTCGGCGGATTTTTGGTAAAGGCTAACAGCGAAGGTCTTCCCGGTCCTATGGATTTCGGCAGAACTCATGCCGATGGTGCTAATATGTTAGCAAAAGCATTAAAACCATTTAACGGCGTAGTTATGTGGAGAGCTTTCGTTTATAATCCGCAAGGCGGCGACCGCGCTAAACAAGCTTACGACGAATTTATGCCTCTGGACGGAAAATTTGACGACAACGTTATTATCCAAATTAAAAACGGTCCGATAGATTTTCAACCGAGAGAACCTTTTAGCCCGCTTTTCGGCGCAATGAAAAAAACTCAAATCATGGCTGAACTTCAAATTACTCAAGAATATCTCGGATATTCCGATCATCTTTGTTATTTGGCCACGATGTGGAAAGAATTTTTGGATTATCCAACATTCCATAACAATCAAGATGTCAAAGAAACAACTTTGAATCAAAAACTTACGGCATTTTCAGCAGTAGCTAACACAGGAACAATGAAAAACTGGTGCGGATACGTTATGGCTCAATCCAACTGGTATGCTTTCGGAAGGCTTGCTTGGAATCCTGATTTAACACCTAAACAAATCGCTTACGAATGGATTCATCAAACTTTCAAAAACATCAACGAAGATGCTTGCGAGAAAATCTCTCACATTATGATTAACAGCCGTGAAGCCGTTGTCGATTACATGACACCGCTCGGATTGCATCATTTAATGGGCTGGTCAGACCACTGGGGACCCGAACCTTGGTGCGCAATTCCGGGTGCAAGAGAGGACTGGATGCCGCGTTATTATCACAAAGCCTCTAACGATGGAATCGGCTTTAACCGCTCCTCAACAGGCTCTAACGCCGTTGAACAATATCAAGAACCGCTAAAATCAACATTCAACAACCCGCAATTATGCCCAAAAGAATTTATATTGTGGTTTCACCATTTGCCTTGGGATTATTATTTTTCTGACGGTAAAACGCTTTGGGAAACTCTTTGCTGTCATTACAACAAAGGCGTAAAACAAGTTGAAAAATTTCAAGATGATTGGAAAACGTTAAAAGACAAAATAGAACCGAATCTTTATAACGAAGTTTCAGAAAAATTAAAAATCCAACTTGACGAGGCTCAATGGTGGAGAGACGGCTGCGTACTCTATTTCCAAGAATTTTCAAAAATGGAAATCCCGTTCAAAACAAAATACACGCTTCAACAATGCAAAGATAAACTGCGCACCAAAGACTATGTAGAACGTCAAAAAGATTAATAAACAAAAAAAACATATCTTGAAATTTTCACACGTTGAAATATCAAGATATGTTTTTTTTTTAAATAAATAACATCATGAAAAATTATACGATTATACTACTTTTTGTTTTTTCAGTGCTTTCAGGAATTAATATAACAGCACAAAACTTTCCTAAAATTATTAAACACGGTAATGCTTATCAGCTGATAATCAACGATAAACCCTTCATAATGCGGGCGGGCGAACTCGGAAACTCAAACGCCTCCACAGTCAATTATATGAAAAAATGCGTTTGGGAAAATCTTAAAAAACAAAACATTAACACCGCTTTAGTCCCCGTTTATTGGGACCTAATCGAACCAGAAGAAAACAATTTCGATTTCACACTCGTAAAAGCAGCAATCAGCGGTGGCGAAAAAAATAATATTAAAATCGTTTTTCTTTGGTTCGGAGCTTGGAAAAATTCCATGTCCTGTTACGTTCCTTCGTGGATAAAAAAAGATGTTAAACGTTTTCCGCGCGTAGAAAGCAAAGAGGGTATCAAACAAGAAATTCTCTCGCCATATTCTCAAGAAAACCTTAAAGCCGATAAAAAAGCATTTTGCAAATTAATGGAGTTTATAAAGCAAAACGATAAAAATCAAACGGTTATAATGGTTCAAGTAGAAAACGAAATAGCAATGCTGCCCTCGGCAAGAGATTATTCAAAAACCGCAACTCTCGTTTTTAAAAACGAAGTTCCCGCTGCTTTAACAGATTATTTGTCAAAACACAAAAACACTCTTACCGACTCGTTGAAAAAATATTGGAGCGGTGAAAATTCAGGCTCGTGGGAAAAACTTTTCGGTCAAAGCATTTATGCAGAAGAAATTTTTTCAGCATGGAGTTTTGCAGTCTATACAAACGAAATCGCTAAAGCCGGTAAAAAGGTTTATAACCTTCCCATGTATGCAAATTGCGCACTCAACCGCCCCGGTAAAAAACCGGGAGAATATCCCTCGGGCGGTCCCCTACCCCATTTAATTGATATTTGGAAAGCCGGTGCACCTTGTTTGGAAATGTTAAGCCCCGATATTTATTTCGGTGATTTCAAGAAATGGACAAAAAGTTATTTCAGAGATGATAATCCTTTCTTTATCCCTGAACATCAATACGATGCAACAGCTGGCGCAAAAGCATTATACGCAATAGGCGAATATCACGCTTTAGGATTCTCACCTTTCTCCGTTGAAACCAAACAAGCCGCTTTCATGCCGCCCGTCCTCGGTGCTACTTTTGAAGAAAAAACGCAAAAAGGTAATCTGACAGAAATTCCTAACGCTTATAATTTAATAAAATGTGTTGAAAACGAAATAACTACTTTCAACGGCACCGACAAAATGCGAGGATTCTTGTTAGACACTATAAATCAAAGAGATACAATAATTCTCGGCGGTTATGAAATTATTGCTAAACACGATAACCTCTTGGGCTGGAGCGCACAATCCAAACAGCCGGGCTGGAGGACTTCCGGCGCAATTTTAATTAACACCGACAAAGACGAATTTATGTTAATCGGTACGGGAATAGTCCTGAATTTCAAATCGCTGAACAAGAAAAACAATGCCGGAATCTTAGAAATTAAAGAAATTTCAACCGAAGACGGCAAAACAATAATCCGTTATCTCAACGGTGATGAATCACATCAAGGACGACACGTCAGAATAACAGACGGAGAATGGGGAATTCAAAAATTTAAACTTTATGAGTATTAACAAAAAAAGTTGAGGATTTTTCTTATCCTCAACTTTTTTTTTTAAATTATTTTCTTAACAAGTCCAAAAACTCGTCGAAAAGATATTCCGTATCAACAGGTCCGCCACAAGCCTCAGGGTGAAACTGAGTTGAGAAAAACGGTTTCGTCTTATGTCTGATACCCTCACATGTATTATCATTAACATTAACAAACCACGGTGACCAATCTCCTGAAATAGTTTTCATATCAATTGCAAAGCCGTGATTCTGACTCGTTATATGACAACATTCCGTATTTTCTTTCAAAACAGGCTGATTATGAGAACGATGTCCGTATTTCAATTTGTAAGTATCAAAACCGGCAGCCAAAGCAAGCAACTGATTGCCAAGACAGATACCGTAAATCGGACGATTCTCATTCAACGCTTTTTTAATATGCTCAATCGTAGGAATACACATTTTAGGATCGCCAGGTCCGTTAGATATAAACAATCCGTCATAATCTATCTTAGAAAAATCATAATCCCATGGAACTCTAACAACCTTTGCCCCACGTTTGGTAAAACAACGGATAATATTGTTTTTAACACCGCAATCCACCAAAACTACTGTTTTGTCGCCTGATTCATTATATGTGGAAACCTCTTTGCAACTAACTTGAGCAACAAGATTATCCTTGTTAGGATCGTAAAAATCAACGTCTTGGTCAGCAATGATAATTTTGCCGAGCATCGAACCCTTTTCCCTTAAACGCTTTGTTAATGCTCTTGTATCAATACCCGTAATACCGGGAACTTTTTGCTCTTTGAGCCAATCAGAAAGGCTTTTCTTGGCATTCCAATGACTATAATCAAAAGAATAATCTTGAACAACAAAACCTTTTACATGAATTTTTTCCGACTCAAAAAATTTCAACATACCATCTTGAGTTTCATCGCCCGGAATACCGTAATTGCCTTGAAGAGGATAAGTTGCCGTTAATATCTGACCTTTGTAAGAAGGATCTGTCAGACTCTCCGTATAACCCGTCATAGCAGTATTAAATACCACTTCGCCCGCCGATGAACCTTCGTATCCGAAGGAATAACCGCAATACCTTGTGCCGTCTTCCAATTCAAGAACGGCTTTTGTTAAATTATTCATTGTACTATACGTTTTTTAAAGATAGCGCAAAATTAGTTTTTTTTTCTGAATAATATTATATTTTAACGCAATTAATAATTTTTTTACGTATTCATACGCGGATTTAGGCAATGTTTCATACTTTTTTGTTTATAACTCCACAACATTATCACAATGACTGCAAACCGCTTTACGGTGCGTTATAAAAATCATCGTTCTATCGGGATATTCTTTAAAAAGCCTTTCAAACAGCACTTCTTCCGTTTCTGAATCAAGCGACGAACTTATCTCGTCAAGCAAAAGAACACGCCCGGGACGCAACAAACCACGAGCTATTGCAATTCTTTGAGCCTGACCCTCGCTCAAACCACCGCCTTTTTCAGTTAATTCGGTGTCAAGACCGTCATTAAAATCAAAAACAAAATCAGCACAAGCCGAATGTAAAACCTTTTTCATTTCCTCATCAGAAGCCTCAGGGTTCGCTAACTGCAAATTATAACGTATACTGCCAGAAACCAACGTGTTACCTTGCGGAACAAATACAAAATTTGCCATCAAAGACTCACTGACACACTCCTGAAAACCTTCGCCGTAAAACAAAATTTCACCGCTATTGGGCTTTATCAGCGATAATATTAAACGGAAAATTGTCGTTTTACCAATTCCCGTATGACCCATTAACGCCGTTTTGGAATTAGGAGGAAAATCGCACGTAAAATTTTTTAAGACCAAATCCTCACTATCAGGATACGAAAAACTGACATTTTTTAACCTTACACCGACCGATTCATTTATAACCTCAGACAAAACTTTTTCACCGTCACTAAGGTTTTCGGTAATTTCTAAAATTCTGTCAATGCTTGCCGTAGACTGAATAACTTGAGGAAACATATTCAAAAGCGAAAAAACAGGACTCTGAATCATGCCCACAAGTTGAAGAAAAGATGTCATAACCCCAAAAGATATTTCACCCGTTCTTAATTTCAGACCGCCGTAAACAAAAGCCGCCAAATATCCCAACCCAAAACTCAAGCCCAAAATCACTCTAATGACGACAGTAAATTTTGCACGCCTGAAAATATTGTGTTTCAAGATTTTCTGACTCTCATCAAGGCCTTTTAAAAGCCAAACTTCAGAACAAAGAGTTCTAAAAACAGCATTCTGCTCCGCCGTTTCCTGAACTTTCATTTGAATACGAGTTTCACTGCTGCGGATTTCATGCGTTAATGACTTCAAACGGTATGAAATAAATTTTCCCACACCAACTGCAAGCGGCGTTAATAAAATTAACAACCAAGCCAATCTCGAATCAAAATGCCGCAACAAAAAAAACGAGCCGACCAACTGAAACCCTACAACCAATATTTGAGGTATAGTATCCGTAGCAACTTTTCCCGTCAAATCAATATCGGTCATCATTCTCGAAGTGGCATCGCCTGAATGAATTTTGTCCTTTGAATATAGTTTCAACGAGAACAAACCTTCAAACATTTTCAGCCTCAACGAATTACAAAAATGAGTATTAGCTTTTACCGACATGAAAAAATAAATCTGTCTTAACAATATACCCGTTACAACAAGTCCAGCCAACAAAATCACCATAAATAAAATATCATCGTTGCTGCCGCTAATTATTGTTACGTCAATAAATTCCTTGCTAAGCCAAACCGTCAAAAGCCCTAATCCAACCTGACAAAGTCCTATTAAAACTCTTATCAGCGTATTAAAACGGACTCCGAATGTATAATTCCAAAGCCATTTTAAATATTTCATTTCTCTACGATTCCGTATTTTATCCAAGAGGAAAGTATCTCCTGAGTATCGTTTAATGCGGTCGGAAAGTCAATATCATACTCTAAACAAAGAGCCTGAGCAAGACTTTGAGCAGAAAACTCTCCCTGATGTTCCGCCTCAGAAAAAAGAAACGATGCAGTATCGTTAAGGGTTATCAAATTGCCGAAATCCACAGCATCAAGACCCTCGCCCAAAATAACGTTTTGCCCACAAATCTCACGCAAAACAAATCCTTTTTTTCTTCTCATATTTTTTTAATTTTTCTATAAATTTTAATCAAATATCTCCTTATCGGCAACAAAAAAATCCAAAGCCTTGAGGCAAACCTACGCCAAAGATTATACTGATAACGTTTTTTACCGTTTTGTCCGACAACATAATCTACTTGCGCCTTAACGTTTTGCACCGTGCAGTATTCCTTTCCGCCAAGATTTCCGTCACCGGATAGGGTAATTTTATCACCGCTAATATCAAAAATTCGGTGCACTACATAACGGTTGTCGTCTGTAAAAGCCATTACGATAAGACCTCTGCGTAAATTTCGCGGTTTTGTCAAAACAACTTTTTCTCTTCCGCCTATAATAAAAGGCAGCATACTGAAACCGTTTACGGCAAAAATTACATCCCTACCTTCGTCCACAAGCCTTAAAGCCTCGTCTATAACATTAACACCGCTGATTTTCATTTTATCGTATTATAACACAAAACGGAAGCCTCATCATCGGGTAAACACTCCAATTGAAAAACTTTAACAAGTTGAATTAAAGAGTTTTCAGTCTCGTGAAGGGAATCAGCGATAGTTTTAACCCAACGTTTTCCCGAAACGCCCGGCACCACAGCAGCGTAAGCAAAAATTCCTGAAAGCGGAGTTATCTTATTATAAGGTGCTTGTTTTAAAACAACGATTGACCTTAATTCGCAAGATTTGTTTTTGTAACAAGGAGTTTTTCCGCTCCAAGGCGTACCGAAAACTTTCACGGTATTACCGTTAAAAATCCTAACGGCAGGATTGTCATCGTTCAAAAGCTCGGTTTGAGGAATATTTTTGAGCCAAAGTCTTGAATGTGTACTTTTGCCCGTGCCTGATTTTCCCAAAAACATATAACCTTTACCATCTTTCTCTATCGTCGAAGAATGAAATAAAAGTGTTGATTTTGAAGCACTTGCAAGAGCAAAAATTATCATTAAAGCATTATCCAAAGAGAATTTTTCGTATCCTTTGTTAATATACAGAACATTTTCAACAAAATTTTCTCCGCAAACCAAAACTCCAGTCTTAATCCCGCCTAAAATAAATTCATAAACGGATTTCCCATCGTTTGTATGCCCGCAAATTATTTTTTGGCCTTCCTCTTCCTGCGACAATTCTTCTTGATAACACTGAAGAAATTTTTCGCTTTTAACTTCCAATTTAAAAAGCGGTGAGGATTTTTCCTCAATCAAAAAAAAGGAATAATTGTCTGCATATTCAAAAATATAATCTTCGGCTTCAACACCGAAAACGTGTCCTGCTACTTCATAAAAATTAGTTTTCCTCATCTTTTTTAATTGTTTCTAAGCTTAAAGTTTTGTAACGGATTCTTTTAGGCATATTTTTTAAGAAAGCTTTCCAATATTTCATTTCGTTTGGCAATATTTCCCAAGGATTAATGCCCAACAATTTAAAATTCCGTTTTCTATTATAAAAAAACTTGCCCCATGGATCGTCTTTTTTTCTATTATACCAGCCGAAATTTCCACCTTGGATAATATCATTCATAACTTTTTTGCCCAAATTTTCATCAGAAGGACATATCATAAACTCTTCGTCCAAAGAAAAAATCTGTTTTAAAATCCACATCAAAGCTTCAGCAAAACGGTGCATATTAAGCCTCTTGAGCAAACCTTTAACATATTCCCTATCCTCTTTCGTTGAGTTTTTCAAAAGAAAATAATAATCGGTAATTTGTCTTAAACCTACACCTTCCATAAAGAAATGCCGTTGAAGATGAGCCAATTGCATCAAAAAAGCAAACCTCATAGAAGGAGAATAAAAACCGTCAGAGGTTAATTCCAAATCTTTTAAATTTTCCTCAAGAACCTCTTGCAACCTATTGTTATAAAAACTATTAAAGAATCCTGAAGATGGTCTGAAATGAACTTCAACGCTTATGCCATTTTCATTTTCGGGAAGATGAACGTGATGATAGGCCTCTAATGCGCTCTCAGGTAAATCTTTAGGCAACATTCCGAGTTTTCCGATTAATTCTACGACGGATTCTTTTCCGCCTTCAATATAAATATCAATATCGCCCGGCTGACGTGAAAATTTGTCAGGATAAAATCTTGCGTTAGCCTGCCCTTTGAGAATAACGTTTTTTCGGTTCTCCATAGAAAAAATTTCAGTCAAACGCTTAGCCTCGGAATTGAAAATAATATTCATTCCGCGGATTTTTTCAGCTTGAGCCGCCCACTGCAAAGCAAGCGCAAAAGGCGGAGCAAATTCCTTTGAAAGTTTTTTAACGCCACCGTAAACGACCCCGACAAGAGCCTGACGATAAGACATTTGATAAATCTCGTTCCATTCGTTTTCTGAAATTTTTTTATTCCATGTTTTTTCTTTGTCAAGAGAAAACCTAAGAAACTCAAAAAAAATATTGATGTTCATAACCTCGTTTTTACGGTGTAAAAATAATAATTATATTGTTTTGCAACAAATTAATTTTGCAATAAAAACGAAAGTGTTTATATTTGGAAAATTTTTTATTAACATAAATTCCAATACACTAAAAAAATATATCAAAAAATGGCTTCATTAAAAGAAAAAATCGGTTATGCGCTCGGCGACGCAGCCTCGGGCGGTATAACTTGGAAAATCATGTCGATTGCATTTCCTTTCTATTTTACCAACGTTTTCGGATTGTCGCTTGCCGATGCTGCTGTTTTGATGCTCGTAGCAAGAATGTTTGACGTTGTAACCGACCCGTTAATGGGTTCGCTTGCCGACAGGACTCAATCCCGTTGGGGCACCTACCGTCCATGGCTTATTATTGGTGCAATACCTTTCGGATTAATTTTCGCACTTTTGCTTTACACTCCGGATTTAGGTGATACAGGAAAACGTATTTACGCATACGCATTGTATTTGACGATGATGGCAATGTATACCGCCGTAAACGTGCCTTACGGTTCGCTTTTAGGCGTTATGACAAATGATGATAACGAAAAGAATCAATTTTCGTCGTTCCGTATGGTCGGGGCATACGCAATGGGATTTATAACACTTTTGTCGTTTCCGTACATTCAAAAATTTATCGGCGGAAGCGATCAACATCAATACGCCGTAATCGGTGTCGTATTCGGAATAATAGCCGCTACGATGACTTTAGCCTGCGGTCTTATGACAAAAGAACGTCTAAAACCTATCAGAGCTGAAAAATTCTCGTTTAAACAATTTGCCGATCTTTTCAAAAACAAACCGTGGATTTATTTGACTTCAATCGGTCTTTGCACCAACTTTTTCAACGGTTTCCGTTATGCGGTAGCCGGTTATATGTTTACTTATTGTCTTAACGGTGAGGTAACTTTAGGCTCGTTTATCGTTAATTACACCGTCTTTATGGCTTTCGGAGAGGTTGTCTGCATGATTTTCGGCGGTGTATCGCCCGCTTTCACTAAAAAAATCGGTTCTAAACGTATGGCGTTTACTTATTCGTCAATAATATGTTTGATTTGTTCGATACTATTTTTCTTCATTCCCATGGAAAAAGAATATATGTGGCTTATGATAGTTATCGTAATTCTCACTTCAATCGGTGTCGGACTTTATTCTCCGCTGCTTTGGTCAATGTATGCTGACGTTGCCGATTATGCAACGGAAACTTACGGAACATCATCAACAGGACTTATTTTCTCCTCCGGAACAATGGCTCAAAAACTCGGCGGTGCAGTTTCTGGTTCGTTAATAGCGGCATTGTTAGGACTTGCCGGTGCAACAATGATTACCGATGAAATGGGCAACAGCAGCATCGACCCGAATTCTGTTACAGAGAGCGTTAAAACAATGATTTGGAGTTTGTTCTCACTTTTCCCAGCTGTTATCGCTGCAATTATGGGATTTTTAGCATACAAATTCCCCTTGAAAAAATAATTTTCACGACAAAAAAAATAACAAAAACGGGATTGTATTTTTTTCTTACAATCCCGTTTTTTTTTATTGATTTTATTTTTTACTATTGCTGTTCGTAATTACTCATAAAATACCAATACCATTCGTCATATTCATCACTAAGACCAGTTAGCCAAGCCGTTAAAGGTGAAATCTGAATTTGGTCAAACGGTGCATCAGCACCTCGTCCCATAATTTCGGTAGGATAATACTGATTAGCAAATTGTTCTGCTTCTTGAGATTTGCCTGACTGCGCATCTCCATACATATCCCATGCACCGAATGTATGTAAGATTTCATGCGCAAAAACATTAGCCGTAGAAAGTCCCTCTTGTCCGTATGATTTAAAAATAACAACACCTTCCAAAAACTGAGTTTCATAATATCCGACATGACCCCTTGAAAACGAATTGGCATACGACCTGCCTTCATGATTCAAAAGCACTAAACACAAAACGTTATCAAAACCGTCGCCCATTTTCTTTAATTGATTATAACATTGCTCCACACCTGTATAACCAATTACTTGTAATGCTTCTAAAATTAAATCAGGATGTTTTTCATAATCTTCATAAGAATGTGGAATACTTTTCATTACAACTCCCTGACCGTCTCCATGAAAAGATCCTAATTCAAACGACAGCGTTTTACCATAACGCTTTGCAACACTCTTCAACCATTCCAACGCCCGATCAATTTCATACTGAATTCTTCCCATTTCTTGTTTATTCCACAGCGTACCTTGTTCGGTAAGCCATAACTCAAGAACGTAAGTTTTGCCTTGAAGTTTTCTCGCACTTCCGATATTCCATGTATTATCATATCCATCACCGGCATATTGCTGAAGCAAATCGTAAATCTCTTGATCCGACTCATTTTCAATAGGTTGTTCAAACAATTCTGAATTAGAATCAATTTTACAGCAAGAATTACTATACGAATCATCTTCACCATCACTGTCCCAATCATCATCGTCGTCATCATCATCTTCTCCTTCAGAATACTCGTCATCAGTGTCCTCAGAAGTATCTGACCCTGACTTTGAAACAGATGATTTTTCTGAATTACTTGCATCCTGACTCGAACTGCCACCGCAAGATACTAACAAACAAGACGTTATAAATGCTATTATAACAGCTAAACTTAATTTTTTCATATTAATAGTCCGTTTTTTTTTAAATTTGTACGGACAAATATAGATTTTTATTTTCAATATAAAAACTCTTTCTTAAAAAAATATAAAAAATAAACCTCAGAAAAAAAATTATATTCTAATTCCGGCAAGCGAAATGTCATCAACTTGAATATGACCTTTTACCCACTGCTCAACAGTACTACCGATGTATTTTTTCTGTTCTAAAGCAGAAAACTGACCGATTTCTTCAAACATTTTTTCAAGACGTTTTGAACCGAATTTTTGGTCTTTATCACCACCGAACTGACTTTGAAGGCTGTCTGTCGTAAAAAATACCATGTCGCCTTTTTTGATTTCACAACTCTGTTCCGTAAAAGGTAAATTGCCTTTCATAGACCAACCAACCGGAATTTTATCGCCTTTAAGAATATTTATTTTGCCGCCGCTAAAAATATACAAATGCTGATTAGCACCGCTAAACAAAAGATTATCATTGTTTTTATTAAAAGCAACAAGTGTAATATTAAGACCGTCGTTGATACTTTCAGAATTGCTTTGTCCTGAATTAAGCGAAGAAATAATACTTTCACGCATTTTTTCCAAAATCTCAGAAGTATGAATCATTTCATCAGTGTAACGCTCTGAAAGTTGTTCCTTCAAAATAGAAATTCCAAGCATCGTAAGAAAACCGCCCGGAATACCATGGCCGGCACAATCCGCCAAAGCAAAGACCTTAAAATTCTGAATTTCAAAGGCTTTATAAAAATCACCGCTCACTGTACTATGAGTAAGCGTATAAATAAAAGCCTCTGGAAATATTTTCAACAATTCGCTGTCCTGCGTAAAGGCCGCCTCTTGAATACGACGGGCGTAACGCAGACTTGACATTGTTTCATCTTTCAAGGTGTTAAGAGATTTTTGTTTTTTATCAAGTTCCGCTGATAATTTTTCTGCCTCTTGTTTAAGGTTTTCCGCTTCCTGAAATTTTGCCGGAACTAATTTATCAAACGCAGTTTTGATTTCATGCCTTTGTTTTGCAATTTTCATTTTCTTAAAATACTGAAACACAAAAATTGCCGCAAGCAAGACTACAACAATCAACAATATGAAATTTAATATATTCATAATAACAGCAGATTTTTCTTTAACATTTTTTCTTAACACTATATCCGCAAACCGATTAAAGTTTGGTCATCGAATTGCTCCTGAGAGGCTTTCCATTCTGTAATCGTTTTTAATGCGGTTTGATATTGCTCTGACAAATCCAAAGGTGCAATATCGCCAAGCATTTTCTGAAGTCGTTTTGTCATAAATTTTTGCTCCAAAGGTCCGCCAATTTGGTCTTGAATACCGTCGCTGCAAAAATAAATCATATCACCTTCTTTTAAATCACAAGTTTGCATTACATAATCTTCGTTTTGCTTAGGATGACGTCCCACAGGCATTCTGTCACCTTTGAACCTTTCGATTTCGCCATCGTGGAAAACATACAAATTATGATTGGCAAGCGAAAAGTTGATTTTTGTCTTAGCCTTATTAAAAACAACCAACGTAATATCCATTCCGTCAGAAAATTCAAAAGTATCGTCATTATCGTTCTTTTCGGCAAGCGATGCGATTATAAAACTTCTTAATTTTGATAAAATTTCAGCCGTGTTGATTTCTTTAGAATCATAATACTTTGAAAGTCTGTCCCTGACGGCTGTAATACAAAACATCGTTAAAAAACCACCCGGCACACCGTGTCCCGTACAATCGGCAACTACCACAACACTAAGGTTTTCCAATTGTTCAACCGTATAAAAATCACCGCTGACAATATCCCTTGGACAATAATAAACAAAACTTTTCGGGAAAACCTTTTTAAAAGCCTCAGGATCAGGAATCACAGAACGCTGAATCCGTTCGGCGTATCTGACTCCGACATGAAACTCTTTTTCGTATTTGTCGTAATCCTTAGTAACTGATTGTATTTCAAGAGTTTTATTTTCAACAATATTTTTTAATGAATTTATTTCATGGCTTATATTATTGTCATGAATTTCAAAATCTTCTTTTTCTGACTCATAACATTTCTCACCCACAAAATTTTGCTTCGATAAAAGAATATTCATCAAAACAAAAAAAATTGTAAGCAACAAAAATATTACCGTTAAAGCATTGAATATCATATTGTTTTTATTTTTTTAAGGATATATGACAAAAATACTGCCATAATAGGAGAAAAAAAAGAAAAAATTATTACTTGAAGATAGATTAGTTTCATACTTTATTTATTACATTTGCAATAAAAAATACCAATTAACATTCAAAATATGCGAACATTAAAATTAATGCTTTTGACAGCGGCAGCTTTCTCCATAGGCTGCAACATCAACAACGAAAAAAACATCAGAGAGGTTGAAAAATTCAATTACGATTGGAAATTTTCGCTCAATGCCGATTCCTTAGCAGCCGTTAAAGATTTCGATGACAGAAACTGGCGCACTCTTGATATTCCTCACGACTGGTCAATCGAAGGCGAGTTCAAAGAAGACAACCCCGCAACAGCAGGCGGAGGAGCATTGCCCGGGGGGTACGGAGTTTACAGAAAACATTTTTCACTTAATGCCGAAGACAGCACAAAACAAATTTTTATCTGTTTTGACGGTATTTATTGGCAAAGTACGGTTTATGTCAATGGACAAAAAATAGGGTTCCGTCCTAACGGTTATGTCAGTTTTGAATACGACATCACACCTTATTTAAATTATTCAAAAGAAAACGTAATTGCCGTTACCGTTGATAACACAAATCAGCCTAACTCGCGTTGGTATTCGGGTTCGGGAATTTACAGTAACGTCTTTTTGAAAAAGGTCAATAAAACGCATTTCGTTGAACCTGAGATTTTTATCACAACATCCGAAGTTACTGAAAATTCTGCAAACATAAACATTAACGCTCAAATTACGGGCGAGGGTCAATACGATTTTTCTGTTAAAATAAAAAATCCCGACGGAACAACCGCTAACGAAATTAACGAGAAAATTTCAGCCGGAGAACTCAAAAAAATAGAAAAAATCTCTGTCAAAAATCCGCAACTTTGGTCGCCTGAAACCCCGAAAATTTATTCCGCTGAATTTTTAATCAAAAAAGACGGAAAAGTTTTGGATAATTATACTCAAACTTTCGGAATCAGAAGTTTTAGTTTTGACAACAAAGACGGTTTCAAACTCAACGGCAAAGTCGTAAGAATCAACGGTGTATGCAATCATCACGACCTCGGTGCGCTCGGTACGGCAATCAATCATAGGGCTTTGGAGCGTCAGTTGGAAATCTTGAAAAATATGGGTTGCAACGCTATCCGCACCTCTCACAACCCGCCCGCAAAAGAACTTTTAAATCTTTGCGACTCAATGGGTTTTATCGTTATGGACGAGGCTTTTGATATGTGGGCAAAGAAAAAATCACCTTACGATTACGCTCAATATTTTCCCTCTTGGCACGAAAGGGATTTGGAAGATTTTATCAAACGCGATAGAAATCACCCGTCAGTTATAATCTGGTCCATCGGAAACGAAATCCTCGAACAATGGCAGGATATCAACACCGATACTCTTGACATCGCAAAAGCAAATTTAATGTTCAATTTTGCAGCTCAACTCTCCAACAAAGATGTCGATGCAAAAGAAGTTCATATTAACTCTTTGCTTTGCAAAAAGTTAGTGGATTTTGTCAAAACCATTGACCCTACACGTCCCGTTACAACAGGCAACAACGAAACCGAACCTTCAAACCTTTTGTTCAAGGCTAACGCTTTGGATATTATCGGCTTCAATTATCACGAATATAATTGGGGCGAGGTTTTCAAAGAGAAATTTCCAAATATGCCTTTGATTATTACCGAATCGACCTCAGCACTTCAAACACGCGGACACTACATCGCACCTGCTGACACGGAATATCTTTGGCCGGCGCGTTGGGATTTACCTTTTGAAACTCCCGACCACAAATGTTCAGCATACGACAACACCCGTGCACCTTGGGGTTCAACTCATGAAGCAACATTAAAAGCCTTTATGAAATATCCTTGGGTTTCGGGAATTTTTGTTTGGACAGGTTTTGATTATTTAGGCGAACCGACTCCATACGGCTGGCCGTCAAGAAGTTCGTATTTCGGAATCATAGATTTGGCTGGATTTGAAAAAGACGTTTATTACCTTTATCAAAGCCTTTGGACCAACAAGGACGTTTTACATCTTTTGCCGCATTGGAATTGGAACGAAGGTGATGTGATTGATGTTTGGGCATATTCAAATGCCGAAGAAGTGGAATTATTCTTAAACGGAGAGTCGTTAGGAAAGAAAAAACTTTCTGACAGAGGCGATAAACTGCATTTTTCATGGAAAGTACCGTTCAAGACCGGTGAATTGAAAGCTGTCGGCAAACGCAATGGCAAAGAATTTTCTCAAATCATTAAAACCGCCCAAAAAGCCGCTCAACTTGTTTTGAACCCTGACAGAGAAACAATAAATGCAGACGGAGAAGATTTATGTTTTATAACGGTAAACATAACGGACGAAAACGGCACAATTGCACCGAAGGCTTGCAACATGATAAACTTTTCAATCGAAGGTCCGGGCGAAATTATCGGTCTTGACAACGGCGACGAGGTCTGTCATGAAAGTTTCAAAGGCAATTCGCACTCGGCTTTCAACGGAAAATGTCTCTGCATCGTAAAATCAAAACGCGGAGAAAAAGGCGTTGTTAAAATTAAAGCCCAAGCAGAAGGTCTTAAGGATGCAACAGTAAGTTTTAACACGAAATAAAAAATCTCTTTGCACGAGAAATTTTCAAAGAAATCGGAATATTATTTCTAATAACGAAAAATTCTTTGGAAAAATATTCCGATTTTATTTTTTCTCTTGGCAAAAAAATCTAAACAGCATAAATTTGCAGCATAATAATTAATTCATAAAAACTAATAGCAAAATGAGTAAAATTATAGAAAGTTCATTAGAGTTAATCGGAAAGACTCCGCTTTTGAAACTCAACAAGTATTCAAAAGCATCAGGTATTACAAACGCAACAATTCTTGCAAAACTTGAATATCTCAACCCTGCCGGCTCGGTAAAAGACCGTATCGCATTAGCAATGATTGAAGATGCAGAAAAGAAAGGCCTTTTGAAATCCGGTGCAACAATTATAGAACCGACTTCCGGCAATACAGGTATCGGACTTGCAGCCGTAGCCGCAGCAAAAGGTTACAAAGCGATTTTAACGCTTCCCGAAACGATGAGCGTAGAGCGCAGAAATCTTCTTAAAGCTTACGGAGCAGAAATTGTTTTGACAGAGGGCGCAAAAGGTATGAAAGGCGCAATCGCAAAAGCAGAAGAGTTGAAAAAAGAAATTCCGGGTTCGGTTATTCTCGGACAGTTTGTAAACCCTGCAAATCCGAAAGTACATTTTGAAACCACAGGTCCTGAAATTTGGGATCAAACAGATGGAAAAGTTGATATTTTTGTTGCCGGAGTCGGTACCGGCGGTACACTTACCGGCGTTGGTGAATTTTTGAAATCCAAAAAATCAGGAGTAAAAATCATAGCCGTTGAACCCGCAACCTCTCCCGTTTTGTCAAAAGGCACAGCCGGAGCACATAAAATTCAGGGTATCGGCGCAGGTTTTGTTCCCGAAACACTTAACACTAACATTTACGACGAAGTAATAGCTATTGAAAACGAAGACGCATTCACCGAGGGCAGAAAATTTGCCGTAAGTGAAGGTATCTTAGTCGGAATTTCTTCAGGAGCTGCACTCAAAGCTGCCACAATCTTGGCTCAACGACCTGAAAACAAAGGCAAAAACATCGTAGTTCTTTTGCCCGATTCCGGCGACAGATATTTATCTACGCCTTTGTTCTCCAATAATTAAGAGTTCAGATGCCATAGTAAAAGTTAAGAAAAGTCGCAAGTACCATGCGACTTTTCTCATTTTTATCATTTTTTTCTACAAATTCACTTGCTTGGGGATTCTTTCATTTTTATCAGTCTTAAAAATCAAAATTATTCTGTCCTCAGAATATTTTTTTAGACTGATTTTAAAACTTTTTTTACCCTTAACAACTATCGTTTTGAGTTTTTCGCCGGAATAACTTACCAAATCAACACTGCTTATAACAACTTCGGAGTCCACAAAAGCCGTTTTATCGGAGAGCTTTACCGAAATTTCAGGAACAATAATTTTAGTATCGGTCTGAAGTTTTGAATCTTTATCATCAGGAACATCATAACCGTAAAGTTGTAACATTTTAATAGCGTAACGTGTTCCCAAACGTTTATAACCCTCCTTTGAAAAATGTACGTTGTCCTCACTCGCCATGCAACCATAACTTGCTATCGGATAAGCAGAAGGAATATAATCATGAATTTTATCAATCGTAGGATTAGCATGAGCACAAACGCCGTTTTGATCCGCACCGATAGTCTCACCGACAAGCAAAGGCACATCCTCGGCTTTAAGATTGAGTTCTGTTAAAAGATTTTCATAAATCTCTTTCATTTTAATAAGCCAACGCTCACTATAAGCATCGGTTTCGCCTTGATGATAAATTATTCCTTTTATAACACCGTCTTTTTGTGCTTTTTTAGCACATTCGATAAGACGAGATAGTGGATCGCCATCGTATTTTTTCACTTCGTTACGTTGCCAATCGGGTCTGATGGTGTCAATATAATTTTTACTCAACTCTTTATGAAAAAGATCTGAAGCACAACCGTTTACTGCAACAACCAAAGTACCGACCTTAATATTTTCAGGCAAAGTTTCCAAAAGCCGACGGGCAAAAAAATCTGAAGGTCCTAACTTTGACCAACGTTTGCAAAGAGGCGGAACTCCTTGCCGCCACTCGCCTATTTTGCGGTCATCATCATTGCAAGTCGCCATATTAAAAAACCTCGGACTCACAATACTATCGCTACTATCGTAAGGGGCTTGTCCGTACATATTAGACTGTCCCAAACACAGATAAATGTAAAAATTTTTGTCTTGAGCAAATCCACTGATTGTCAAGAACATAAGCATTAATGTAATTGATAAAAAACGTCTCATATTTTATAAAAATTAGTAATTAATATAGTCATTTAAACTATAACGGCAGCCATTGTCATATCATCGGTTTGAGATCTACCGTTACGCCATTTTTCAATCTTATCGTCAATTATATTTTTTTGCTCAGAAAGCGGTCGAGAATTAATTTCGATTAAAAGTGCGAGAAGTTTCTTGCCTGAAAATTTCACACCCAAATCATTACCCGGTCCGCCAAACTGATCTTGAATACCATCAGTATACATATAAATAATGTCGCCTTTTTGCAAATCCATTGTGAAAGTCGTAAAATGATCTTTCTCGTAATAATAACGTCCCACAGGCATCTTGTCGCCAATAAGTTTTATGGGCTGCAAATTCCTGATAATACAACCCTTGAGATTTGCCGCCGAATAATAAAGTTTCAAATTTTCAAAATCGAAACAGCAAATTATCATATCCATACCATCAGAAACTGTAAGTCCGTCATCTGCGGAATTAACGAGAGTATTCAAAACCGCAGCTTTCATTTCATCCATAACAATTCCCGGATTTTCAGCATCCTGTTCCGTTACCAAAAATTCCTTCAACGAAGAAATACCGAGCATCGAAAGAAATCCGCCCGGAACACCGTGTCCCGTACAATCGGCAACCACAAAAACCTTGTATTTTCCGCATTTTGCCGCATAATAAAAATCACCGCTAACAATATCCCTCGGACAATAATAAACAAAATTATTAGGGAAAAGTTTGTTAATATCCTCCTCTGAAGGAATAGCCGCCCTTTGAATCCTTTGAGCATAACCCAAGCTGCCGACAATTTCATTCCGTTGATTTTCTATTTCATCACGCTGCGCCTCAATTTCAGTTTTCTGCTGATGAAGAATTTCGTTTTTTACCATCAACTCTTTGTTAGCCTCACGTTTTACGAAAAAGACTCTGAGAATCAACCCCGAACCGATTAAAAGCGAAACCAAAAGCAAACGCATTCTACTGGTTTGCTCCCTGTGAAGTTTTTCATCGTTTTCTCTATCAAGCCTTTCCAACATCATAGTCTGTTCTGTTTTAGCGTCCGCCAAAACGGTCATCGAACTATCGTTAATGTTAGCCAAAGCGCATTTATATTCTTTTATGACAGCCTCGTATGCGTTTTTGTAATCGCCCAACAGATAATAAATCTCTTTTAATTTGCCGTAATATTCACCTAATTTCAACAAAGATTCCTCATCGCTTAAATATTTTTTCAAATCAATCAAGGCATTTAAAGCCTCATCATAACGTTTATAAAATTTCATATATTCAACGTAAGTGTAAGTTACGTCCAAATAATCGTTATAATAACCGTTTTTCAAAAGGAAAAGCGCAGCCTCGCGACAATAAAAACGGCAGCTGTCTGCATATTTTTTGTCATTTGTTCCCTCAGCAAGTTTTATAAAAACGTTAGCAAGAAGTCCGTAAGAATTATATTTTTGATCGGTTTCGATGGAATCCTGCAAACAAATAGCCCGTGATAGATAATATTTTGCAGCCGAGAGTCTGTAATAAGAAGTGTCAGAGGTCAAAACGATTAATTCTCCGAGCCTGAATAAATCCATCGCATAACGCTCCATATTTCCGGTTATGGAATCTATCTCCATGGCTTTCCAATAATATTTTTCGGCTTCTTGATAAAAATTCATATCGGAACTTGTGCGTCCCAAAGCCTCATAACAACCCGCAACAGAGGCTGAATCATTAAGTTTTGCACTGATTTGCAACGACTTATTAAAATAATGATAAGCACTGTCGCTCTTGTTCATATCTCTGAAAACTTGAGCCAAAGCTTTATAATATTCCGCAAGCAATTTTTCATCAGAAGTTTTTTGGACAAGCGAAATACTTTTTTTCATATATTCCCATGCCTTGCGCGGCTCGTTCATGCGGGAATAATACCAAGCAATACGTTTATAATTTTCTGCAATTAAAACATTTTCTTTTTTATCACAAAACTCCAAAGAAAGAAGGGAATATTTCTTAACAGTATCAATATTAATAGCAATTAAGGCAATTTGATTATAATATTTAGATTTAAGATTAGCAGGAGTTTTAGAATCAATACAATTCAAAATACTGTCAATTTTCAATTGCACCAAATCCTGCTGCTCTTTTCCCGTTCCTTGAGCGTAAAGCTCTTGAAAGCAAGTCAATACAACCACCGCAAAGCAGATAAAAATCCGCAATGTATGAATAAAAAATACTTTTTTTTGGGATTTCCTCATTCTGGTCGTTAAAGTTTTTTGCTGCGAATATAACAAAAAGAAAGCACAAAAAAAAATAAAGTAAAAAATTAACTAAAAATTTTTATTAAGCAGCAACTCATTTTTTTATTTTTTTTCAAAAAAAACTTTTATATTCGCAAACCGATAATTAACGAAAAAATTATGTCAACAAAAGCACTATTAATAAACAGCACAGCCGGCACAAAAGAAAATCCTCAAGGCGCATGGCATCTTTTTGACCAATCAAAACCCTATATTCAAGGCATTGAAACGGGCGGTCTGACAGAAAACCTTGATGCTGAAATTCTTAACACAATGGTTTCCGGTCTGCCTAACCTTTGGGCAAGGGCGTATATGTTTAAATACGCTTTTAAATACACCAACAAAGATGCTAACATCAAGACCTCTGGTTTGATAAAATATTATGAATCGCTAATCGAAGAATGGAAAGGTTTAGCGGCCTTGATGGCGGTTTTTCCCGATAGGATTACAATTAGCAAACCTCTTTATCTTGAGAGTGTTACTGACAATATTTACGATATTGCCGCCTCCTTCGGTGATATGCTTTTTGATGACAAAGATTTGTGGGCAGACCCCAAAAAACTTTCCAAACGCGAAGACGAAAGACCGTTTATCCAAATCATTTATTATAACGGTGCAGCAGTAGGCGCAACAAGTCCGCACACATTATTTTTTACAGCAGTTGAAAACAGCGGATTCCCTGAAAGCCACGACGTTAAATGGTTTAGAAACGGCAGACTTTGCGATCCTCTGATTTACGGCGATTTAAACAGAGATTCCCTGCAAAAAATATATTTGTTAATCAACAATTTAATCGAAAAAATTCCAGACTTTGAGAAAAACATCAATTCCAACCGAGGCAAAAAAGAACCGCTTTCACTTGCCGCAGTTTACACCTTCCTAAAAAATTCTTGGGCAAAAGAAATTCTTGAAAAAGGCGGCGAATTGGTAAAAGAAGGCGTTTTGGACTCGGAATTGGATTTTTCAGAACCGTTCAAACCGCTGTTTTCGATACGTCAGGATTTGTTTTATAAAAACGGAAGGTTTAGTTTTTCGGAAGATTTCGGAGGCGAAATCGTTGATTTACAAAAACTTTTGTTGCAAGACGAATTTTTATACTCGTTTGAACATGAGGAAGATGACAACACATCAGCAGAAAATGCGCCCGTATATTATTTAAAAGCATTAGACCCCTCAGATGCGGCTCATTCATGGTATTTCCCCTTGCCGCTAAGTTGTTACGGTCTTAACATTTTCAAAAACAAAATCGGCGAATTAGTAAATCCCTCAAGTGCCGACTGCCACGAATTAAGAGCTATAATAAAAGGCGGAAAAGTCTCCGTGGAACTTTATCTTCAAGTGGACGGCAGACGTTTGACACCCGTTGTTAAGGAATATAGAATCAAATCGTTTTCGGGTGCAGCCAAAAACGTTATCATGTGGCCTGATTTTGTTTCAAAGGATTGGACGGCATATTATCTTTACAACGAATTTCCCTCAAACAACGCTGATATTAAATTTGTTCCGTTCTACAAAAAATTTTCACAAAACGGTGGTTTTGATTCGGGAGAATTTATCACTGACGAAAAAAACAATTTGGTTTATGCTGACAACCAAAGCGACGAAGTTTCAGCGCAACTGCTTGTAAGATACCCCGTTGAAATTGCCTCCGCCGACAGCACGCCTTACGAAATTCTCCGCTCCGACCAACCATTTGCCGGTCTTGAAATACGTTCAAGAGAAAACGGAAAAGATCGGATAGGCGGTTACCTAATCGTCAAAAAATATAATGACGAATGCAAAATCAAAGATTTGTCGTACGAAACCGGTTTTGAAAACGTAATTGTCGGAATAGATTTCGGCAGCAACAATTCCTGCTTGAGCTATTCGCCGGAAAACCGTCAGAGCGGTGTAAGCCCGATAAAATTCTTAAACCGCAGAGTTTTTCTTTGCGGTAATGAAAATTACGACCTCAGACACGAAAGAACAGCTCTTAGAAACGAACTTTTGTTTTTCCAAAACGAGCCGACAGCCAACGGTCAAATAAAATCATGGGTACACGACCATGACAGGAAATACGTTCCCGAGGGCATGAGAGAAGAAGAAATTTCGGGCGGCGTACCAGTTTTTGAGCCTAACATCATAATCCATTCCATGGACGAAAGGACAATAAAAACCAACGCCGGAATACTTCACCACAACATGAAATGGCTTTCTGATGCAGAAGGCAAAGCCAAGAAAAAAGCATTTTTGAAAAGCATTTGGACGGCAGCCGTTGCAGATTTGTTTGCTGAAAGAAAAATTCCCACAGAATTAAGGTGGAGTTATCCGGGAGCTTTCAGCCGTTTTGACGTTTTGCAATATCAACAAATGTACAACGAACTGAGCAAAATTCCGCTTAAAGACCGCAGCGTGGAGGTCAGCTCAAAACCCTCAACGGAGGCGGAAGCTGTTTGCAATTACGCATTAACAAGCACCACTCCCGATTCCAACAATATCATGTTAGGAATTGATGTCGGCGGCAGCACCTCTGACGTTTTGCTTTTAGCAATGAACAGAGCAGAAAGATGTTTTAAACTCGAAAAACAATCATCGCTAAGACTTGCAGCGGGAATGTTCGTAAACGTAATTTCGCAGTCGGAAGATTTCAGACGCGCAGTTTATAAATTTCACGAATCGCCGGCGTGCAAGTTTAAGGTTGCTAACATTAAAAATATCATTGACAAACCTCAAACATCGCCGTTTTATCTCAACGCAGTTTTGGATAGGCTTGAAAATGAGGAATTTAACGCTTTTTACAGCACTATAAGTCAATCCTGCCCGCAAGTTTTTGCAGTACCAGCTTACATAACGGGTTTGCTGATGTTTTATTCGGGAAAATTAGCAAGAAAAACAATAGAGGAAAACGGTTTTAACACCGTGAAAATCATAGATTTGTTACCTTTTGGAAAGGGTGGCAGACTGTTTGACTGGTTGGACGTTTATCCCGGCAAGGAAATGGCTGCAAAATATTATAACGATTGTTTTAAAACTGGCTACTCTGAAGGCGGAGAATTGTTTACCGTCATCAAAAAAGATTCTATCAGAAAAGATAACAAAAGCGAAGTTTCAATGGGATTGTCAGCGGCACAAAAAGTAAAAATGGCAGATGACATTCGTGATACCTCGGATTTAATCGGTGAAGAAGGCTTTTTGTATTTTCCGCAAGGGACCAACGAGGGAAAGAGGCTCTCTCAATTTGATACCGCAAAATCCGAATATTTGTCAGAAATGGATTTCGGCATCGAAATACCGCAAAAATTCCAAGAATTTGAAAAATTTTTGCAGATTTTTACGGATTTCACAGGTGTTAACAATACAGGAATTTTAAGCAATTCGCTTTCAATTCAAAAACATAAAGACGACCTTGTCAGAGAGTTAAAAAATTATATTACCAACGATTCGCAATGGCAAAAAGCTGATATTCAGCGCAGAACTCTAAACAGCGATACTTTTGATTACAGACATTCGCTTTTAGTGCTTGAAGGTATGTGCTTTTTGGAAAAATTCATAATTCCGGAAATAAAATAAAAAAAAACCGCATCAAGAAGATGCGGCTTTTTTATTTATATGTCCGATTGTTAAGACTACAATTTGTCGTTAGAACCGAGAACGTTTACGATTTTGTGAATGTACATTTTCTTCATGTTCTCACGTGCAGGTTTCAAATACTGACGCGGATCGAAATGTCCGGGGTTTTCAGCCAAATATTTTCTGATTGCTGCTGTCATAGCAAGACGTGAGTCAGAGTCGATGTTGATTTTGCAAACTGCTGATTTAGCAGCCTCGCGGAGTTGCTCTTCGGGAATACCAACTGCATCAGGAAGTTTACCGCCATATTTGTTGATAGTGTCAACTTCGTCCTGAGGAACCGAAGAAGAACCGTGAAGAACGATTGGGAAACCGGGGAGTTTCTTCTCAATTTCGTGAAGAATGTTGAAAGCCAAAGGAGGAGGAACTAATTTACCGGTTTTCGGGTCTCTTGTGCACTGTGCGGGAGTAAATTTGTATGCACCGTGAGAAGTACCGATTGAAATAGCCAAAGAATCGCAGCCGGTTCTCTGAGAGAAATCGATAACCTCTTCGGGTTTTGTGTAGTGAGAAACAGC
>JAFYDK010000109.1 GCA_017544805.1 Bacteroidales bacterium
GCACTAACAAAAGCAAACCTATCAATGAAACTTTTCCTATACCGGCTTGAACTGATTTTCTTTTCATCTTTTTTCTTTGTAACTTGTTTTGACTATTGCAAAAAGTGTCCCGTTTTTTTATACTGCAAAGATAATTTTTTTATATTAATTAACTACGTTTTCAAAAATTAATTTTATCGGATTTTCAATTCTTGGACAAACATTATTGACAAAACCGTTGCAACAATCGCGGCGGTTTTGTTGATTGTAAATGTCATATTTTTCATAAAGAAAAAAATTACATAAAGTTGAAAAAAATTATTACCTTTGTCAATGAATTTTTAATACAAAAAAATCATGACAAAAGAAGAGGCTAAAAAATTTTTTATGGACAGAAAAAACCTCTCGCTTACAATGAGCGACGAGGAAATAAAAAAAGCACACGAATTTTGCGAAGGTTACAAAGACTTTATGTCAAAGGCTAAAACCGAACGCGAAATCAACGTTTATGCAATTGAAAAAGCTGAAAAAGCTGGTTTCAAACCCTTTCATTTCGGCGACAAAGTAAAAAAAGGCGACAAAATTTATTTCGATAACAGAGGCAAAGCCGTTATCCTTGCAGTCATAGGCGAAAACATTGAAGACGGTGTTAATCTTACTGCCGCTCACATTGATTCACCGAGGCTCGATTTAAAAGAAAACCCCCTTTACGAGCAAGATGAACTCGGTTTTTTCAAAACGCATTATTACGGTGGAATCAAAAAATATCAGTGGACGGCAATTCCGCTTTCGCTTCACGGTGTTATCATAAAAAAAGACGGAGAAAAAATTATCGTCAATATCGGTGAAGACGAAAACGATCCTGTATTTTTGGTAACGGATTTGTTGCCGCACTTGGCTCAAAACCAAATGAAACGTCCTGCTAACGAAATAATTAAAGGCGAAGAATTAAATATTCTCATCGGTTCTTATTGCGTAAAAGGCGAAGATATTTCGTCCCGTGTCAAAACCAATATCATGCAGATTCTTAACGAAAAATACGGCATTGTTGAAGGCGATTTCTTAAATTCAGAACTTGAAGCCGTACCTGCTTTAAAACCCAAAGACATAGGTTTTGACCGCTCGATGATTGGCGCATACGGACACGACGACAAAGTTTGCGCTTATCCGGAATTAATGGCGATTTTGGATATTAAAGATCCGAAAAAAACCGCAATCGCTATTCTTACCGACAAGGAAGAAACCGGTTCTGACGGCAACACAGGCTTAAATTCAAGTTATCTGAAATATTTTATTGAAGATTTGGCATCAACATTGGGGGCAAATCCGAGAAAAGTTTTCTCAAATTCAAAATGCCTTTCTGCTGACGTTAATTCGGCTTACGACCCGACATTCCCCGATGTTTTTGAAAAAGCAAACTCTTCGTTCTTGAATTACGGCGTTGTCGTAACGAAATTTACGGGTTCAAGAGGAAAATACGGCACCTCGGATGCAAACGCAGAATTTGTTGCAGAAATTCATCATCTCTTTGACAAAGAGGGCGTTATCTGGCAAAACGGCGAACTCGGAAAAGTTGACCTCGGCGGCGGCGGAACTGTTGCACTTTATATGGCTAACTTAAACATTGATACCATTGACGTTGGAGTTCCCGTTCTTTCGATGCACGCTCCATACGAAACTGTTTCAAAACTTGACACTTACATGGCGTATAAAGCATTTTATGCGTTCCAAAAATAAGATTTTTATCTCTCTCAAAGAAAAAACACGAAAAAGACGGATAATTTTTCGTGTTTTTTTATTAGTCTAAAAAAAAATTTACCCGTAGAAAACGCACAACAGCCGGTTTCTACGGGTAAAATTAATATGTTTTTCTTCCAAATACGGACAATAAAACGACCTAAAACAACTACAATTTCGGACAAGCGATAACACTATGACGTTTTTTAGAGCGTGCTTTAGGCGCAAATTCGTACATCAGTGATATTTCATGGCTACCGCCGGTAGAGCTTAAAAGTTCACCGATAGAAAAGTCGTAACTATAACCGATATGAAGGTCATAAATTTTGTATCCTAACATAAGAACTACGGCATCAAGATTACCGTAAGAATCTTCCCTAATAGCAACAGGAATACCCCTAACCCATGCACCAAGAGTAAAAGGATTTTTTGTCCAATAAGCACCAACACTCAATTGGTCTGAAAGTTTTGAATAATCATAAAGCAAAGCAAATGTTACATTTTGCATATCTTCTTTATTTTTACGACCGCGGCTTGTAGAGGGCGCACCGACATAAATTTTAGCACCGCCGAAAAATGAAATTTTCATATCCTCACGATAATCATCTATGTCATAAAGAGAAGCTCTTGGTCTTAACAAGTGATCAACAGAAAAACCACCCCAATATTGATCAGAATAAAAAACCGAAGAAATCTGCATATCAAGAAAAGGTTTTGAGGGTAACGGCTTGTTTTCGATAGTAGGCGTACTTTTGATGTTACCTTTTTCATCAATTTGATCACCGAAAATAAGATCCGGGAAATTAAGACTTCTTTGATTGTATTTGAACGAAATGCCCGGACGAAAAGACCAATCACGTGTTATTTTTGTCCACCATGAATAACACAAATCCACGGTCGTAAGAGCCAAATCACCGTCGCCGGCATCGTCCCTTAATATCATAACCCCAAGTCCGCTATTGATTTTATATAAGTTTTGGTCGTATGCAACGGCATACGTGTTAAAAGTTCCGACTTCAGGCCATTGATTTCGGTAATTGGCAGAAATACGGCTACCGTTGCAAACCCCCGCATACGAAGGCGCTAAAAATAAAGGCGCGGCATAATACTGAGAAAACTGTATTATCTGAGCCTTAGATTCACCGGCACATAGCAGCACTGCCAATAATATCTGTATATATAATAATCTTTTTAGCATAATAATTTGTATCAGTTATATTCATAACGTTTTTTTAACGTTATTATTGTAAAAAAAGGCGTTAATTTTTGCTCTGCAAAATAAATAAAAAATGCGGAAGAAGAAACTATTTTTGCATAAAATTTCTTAATCCTGACACAGTGAAGGCATTTTTTTACATATTTTATTCAAATTTTTTGCCAAATCCTGAGTTTCGTAATTAATTTGATCTGTTATAATATCTTTTTCGGTTGCATTTCTGTCAGAAAAATCCTTTTTAATAGTAAGCTGAAGATTTTTGCGTTTTTCAACCAATTGCAGAAAATCCTCACGAATAAAAGAAACCTCTTCCGGCATTTTTTCCGCATAATCCTTTTCAAAATGGGAATTAATAACGGTTTCTTTTTGTAAAACATTAAAAATCATATCTTTAGCCTCATCAATAGCATTTTTTAAACGTTCTTGGGCAAGACGCGAATTTTCCAAAGCAAGGCGCTGAGAATAATCGTTTATGGCTTGATTAACTTTTTCACGGCAAGAGCTGCAATAAGTGGAGTTAAGACGGTTTTTAAGCTCCTCACACAAAGCAGTTGCCTGAGCTGAAGGTTGCAATTTTTTCAATTGTTCGGTTTTAACAGCAAAAATATTTTTGTAAAGTTTATCTTCTAATCCTAAAATCAATGCGTTAAGCTGCGAAACGCCGTCAGAATTATAATTATCAAAAGGAAAACTAACGGAATGAAGTATGGTTAAATCGTTTTCAATATCCTTTGCGTCAAAAGTGCCGCTTTTTTTCTCATTAGAGGAATATTTTTTCATTGTTAAAACGATGTTTTTCAGGTTTTTAAGATTATTATCACCGTCAAGATAAACCTCGGCATTTGTCATGATAGAGGCATAACCCGAAGAAAATTCGTTTTTGAAAACGGCATCTTTTGCAAACTCTTTTTGACGGGCATCCAAAACGTTTTTCAACTGTCTGAAATCGTTAAAAATATTTAAATACATACGACCGAAATCGTCCGTGGTACGGTTTTTAAAATTAAGATTATAATTGTTGATGTCGGATTTGAGTTTTACGAAAACGTTCAAATATTCAATGAGTTTGACTTCATGATTGTAAATTTCCGCCGTTAAAAGTCCTGATTCATATTGTTTTTTTACCTTTGCAAGTCGTGCTTCAACGGTTTCAGAGGTTGTTTCGTCGCCTATTACCGGCTCTGAAATATATTTCGACCTATAATTTACGATTACTACAAAAGGATAGTCATGAAAATCCAAAAGCGATGAAATTTGTGCTGCCTTGAGCGGTTTGTCAGAATTATCGTTAAGATAAGAGGCTAATTTTTCAAAATTCAATCCCGTGTTTTGAACGTGCGAGGGAATCATCGAATAAATGCTAACAGAGGCAATTCTACGGCTGAAATCCTGTGAATCATAAAGCCTTATCGTTGAAGAAAATTTGTATTCGCTTTTACCGGTTTTGGAGGTTATTAAACGGCTCAATTCGCCGATAAAATCCTGAGTAGCAGACAGCGGCGCAGTAGTCCAACGCGAAACGGTTTTGAGCTGCGAGGCTGCAAATTCAAAAATTCTGTTTTCTTTTTCCTTAGTTAAAATTTCAGCGTTAATTTTACAATCCACCTTACCGTTAAGAGAAGAAATCGGAAGGTTATCAATCAACCGGATAGCATCGTAACTATCTGTTGCATAAGTTCTTGCACCGTTTTCGCCCTCACTGACCGCAAAGTTAAAAACAGGATAACAAACCTCTTGCAAAGGCGTACCCTCAATAGCTGCCGTTATAAAAACGTTTTGCGGCAAATCCGAACCCGTTTTTTTCTTTTTTTGACGGTTGATATACAAGGAGTTAATTATATCCTGAAATTTTGACCCGTTAAAAAGGTACAAATCCGAGGTCAAATAATGCCATTCACCGTTAAAAACGTAATCCATATCCGAGGAAAACTCGTGTTTAACTATCATAACATCTTGAGCATTAACGATTTTAACACTCATAAAAACGGTTATAACCCAAAGCAGCAGTTTCTTCATTTTTCAATAATTGTTTTTTTTAATAAAAAATTACTTTTTGCAAAATCCTATCCGAACTAATCTTAAAAGGATAATACAAATTACAGGATAAAACGCAATATCGTATTGTTGCGGACTAAAAGGTCCCAAAATCAAAGTCAGAGCCGTTACATAAGCAGCAGTTTTGAAATATTTTTTCCAAAAACCGTCTTGTTTTTTAACGAAAAATGCGGCTATCAAATGCGAAGGCCAAGCCCACAACAAATTAAGATTCCAAGCCGTTACGGTATGCTCCGTAAAAAACCACATCACGAAAAACAACACGCCAAAAAGTCCTACAATTACAAATAAAACCCTATCAATCAGAGCGTTATATTTTTGTTTTTTTACCTCGTAATACGTTGTAACACCCAAAACTGCAAAGATTAACGAAAAGACTAAAAAAGGCGAAAAATAAGTTAAAAAATCGGCTTTTTTAAGTTTTTTATCTACTTTTACGAGAATTACATCATCAGAAACAACGGGAACTTTTTTCCCGTCTCTTAAAAACTCTGATTTATTGAGAATATCATAAATAAAATCCGGCAAAAACTGAATATTGTAAGAATCAGCTTTTTTGTCAACGGGCAAACCCATCAAAAGCGAAATTCCGAATCTGAACCACGGCATTTCAGTAATCCGACAATTTATCTGGTCTCTCAACGAGAAATCATAAACCTCATCGGGATAAACAAAATCATTACCACACACCTCAGAAATTATATCACGAATTTTGGTGGCGCAGTTGTCCTCCAAAAAATTATATTTGTAATGACGGTTTTCCTCCAAAGCGTTCCATTCAAGAAAATCATAAAGTCTTTGCGCTTGTTCGGGCGTTAAATTCAAAACCTGCTCCCGCACCTGACGCTGCTCCCTCGTGTATTCGTAGTTGAAAATTCTTGTGGAATAAGCAGAAAGCGAATAATTCAAAAAACCTTTTACAAATTTCAATACGAAATACGGTTGTTTATAATTAAAAGTTCCGTAATTATACACTTTGTCAATGTCGTTTTTTTTGTCCACGACCCTAAAAGCGCAATGTCCGAAAGAAGCATAAATCTCTTTGCCCTCGGCACAAGTCAAAACGCTGACTCTAAGACTATCAGAAACATCGTTTTGAGAATATAAAGTAAAAGCATTAAATACTAATGCTAAGATTATCAGAATTTTACGCATTTATCAAAATAAATTTTACAAGTAGCAAAACTATATTTTATTTTGCAAATTTCCTAATATTTTTTTTCAAAATCAATTCATTTTAGTAATTTTGCGCTCATAATTGCGTTTTTTAGGAAAAGGCTTTAAAAAAAAATTATGCAACGCATATACCTTATTATATTGCTTATTTTTGCATTAACAAGCAAAACCCTTGCTCAAGAGTTTTGTTTTTCGCAGTATTATTTGGACAAATTGTCCATCTCCCCGGCATTTGCAGCATTAGGGGATTATAGCGAAATAGGCGTTATCGTAAGGAATCAATGGCCAAAAATAGAAAACGGTTACAAAATTTTTTCGGCGGAATATCAGCAAAAATTACCTTCGATAAGCAGCGGAATCGCAGTGAGAATTTCGGGCAGTACGAGCGGCGGAGCTTACAAGGAATTAAGACCTTCGGCAATTTATGCTTACGGTTTTTCGCTTTCGCAGAAATGGAAATGCAGTTTGGGCATGGAATTGTCATATTTAAGTCGGTCTTTAGACCAAAGTAAACTCGTTTATTACAGCATGATTGACCCCGCAACGGGCGAAATATCAGCACTTAACGACGTGGCAGAAAAAACCGGGTACGGCAATTTGAATTTTTCGGCGGGCGGACTTGTTTATTCTAAAAAAACGGTTTTCGCTTTAGGTGTTTTTAGGCTGACTACGTTTGATGTTATAAAAAACGGAAACACCGCTCCCCTACTTTTAACGGGACTTATAAATCACAAAATCGTTTTGGCAAAACGGGCTGAAAAAAACAAAATCAAAGAAAGTTTTCTTGTTCCGAGTGTTTGCTTCAGTCATTCTCAAATTGCTGATATGATAATGCCGGGAATTTATTTTTACAGCAAAAGGCTTTCGGGGTCTTTGGCATACAGATTTCAAAAATCAGATTACGTTACCAATACTCTGATAACAGGTATCGGTTTTAATTTTGGGCAAATAGAGATAGGTTTTGGTTTTGACTTTTATTTAGGAGCTTTCAATACTGCCGTTAAAAGTGCTTCAGAGGCAGGTATAAAATATAAATTTGAAAATTCAGAAAAAAATAAAGGGTCAAAAACAATATTATGCCCTGCATTTTAGTTATATATTGTAAATATAAAGTATAAAATGTTTTAAAAACTATAATATAATATGAAAGTGCGATTGAAAATAATTATGCTCGCTTGCTTGTTGGCTGGCGGTTCAATGCTGATTCAGTCATGCGGACCGAAAGTTTCGCAGCGCAGCGGTTCATCCTCAAAAACCGGATGGGGATACAACGACCCGAAATGGGGCGGTTTTGAAGTTGCCGAATACGTTGAGCAAGATGCAGGTCCCGGTCTTGTACTCATAGAAGGCGGTACGTTCACCATGGGTAGCGTAGAGCAAGACATTATGTACGATTGGAACTCCATGAGAAAACGTGTTACCGTATCATCTTTCTATATGGACGAAACAGAAATTTCAAACGTTGATTATAGAGAGTATTTGAACTGGGTATACAAAGTTTTCTTTGACGAATATCCTGAATTGTATTACAAAGCATTGCCCGATACTCTTTGTTGGCGCAGACGTTTGGCATTCAACGAACCATACGTTCAGTTTTATTTCCGTCACCCCGCCTACAACGACTATCCCGCAGTAGGTGTAAGTTGGGATCAAGCTATGGACTATTGCTTATGGCGTACCGACCGTGTTAATGAAAAAGCCCTCATCGACTACGGTGTTTTGGATTATGATGACCAACAAAAAGGTTCTAACAACTATAGTACCGAGGCTTACATCGCCGGCAAATACGAAGGACAGGTTAAGAAAAACATCACGACTCCGAGTTCTCCCGATGGACGTCCCGCTAAAATGGAAGACGGTATCATGCTTCCCTCTTACAGACTTCCTACCGAGGCTGAATGGGAATATGCAGCATTGGCTCTTATCGGTAACTCAGAATCTTCACCTGAGCGTATCGTAAACCAAAGACTTTATCCTTGGAACGGACACTATGTCCGCAACGATGAAAAAGCAAATCGCGGTCTTTTCCGTGCTAATATGCAAAGAGGTCGAGGCGACTTGATGGGTGTTGCAGGCTACCTCAACGATAATGCAGCTCCGACAGCTCCCGTTGATAGTTACTGGCCTAACGATTACGGTTTGTATTGTATGGCAGGAAACGTAAACGAATGGGTTTTGGACGTTTACCGTGTATCTTCAAACCTTGAATTGGAAGAGTTCAACCCGTTCCGTGGTAACGTATTCCAAGTTCTTGCAACAGACGAAAACAACGAATACATTCAGAACGATACCACCGGTCGTTTGGTTTACAGAAACATGACCGATGACGAAAGTAAAGACCGTATCAATTATCAACAAGCTGATAACATCAACTTCAGAGACGGTGATAAACGTTCGTCTACCAACTATAACGACTGGCTCGGCGGTGAAACCGAAGACATAGGTTCTGAAAGAATGTATCACAACAAACATTCTGAAAACAACGCAATGTCTTCTTTGGTAAACGATAGAGTAAGAGTTTACAAAGGAGGCGGTTGGAGAGACCGTGTTTACTGGATGGTTCCGGGCACAAGAAGATTCCTTCAACAAGATAAATGTAATGACGATTTAGGTTTCCGTTGCGCAATGATTCGTGTAGGTTCTCCCTCCGGCGTTAGCGGAAAGAAATAAAAAAGTTTTTTAACAAGCCATAATTTTACATTTTTAAAAGTACCCCGTCAAAAAACTTGAAAAAGTTTTGACGGGGTTATTTTTTTCCCTATTCTCGTTAAAACCTTTTGGCAATATAATTGGACTGACTCATACAAACCTCTTGAGAGAGTTCAACGGCAAGCGAAATAATTTTTGAAACCATTTCTTTATCAAGACCTGAAGCTAAAAGTTTTTTCGTAATATTTTCCCTAATAACGGCAGCAACTATACCAGCATTAAAATTATCACCGGCTCCAATTGTGCTAACAGGTATTATTTTAGGTACTTCAAATCGCAAAATCTCACCTTTGAAAGAATACGAACAGCCGTTTTTACCTTTGGTATAAAACAAATGCGCATTAGGATTTATTTGACGAAGTTTTTCAAAAGTATCCTCATCGTTTTGCGTTGAAAAAATAAGCGAAAAATCCTCATCACTGCCTTTTACGATGTCAGAAAATCTGATGTTTTCGATTATATATGGCAAAACCCTCGGCAAATCCTTTAAGTGCGGTTTTCTGAAATTCGGGTCATAAACAATTATCGCATTATTGTTTTTAGCCAGAGTCAAAAGCCTTAAAATCGAACTTCTAATTTCAGGCATTATCCCGTAAAAAGACCCGAAAAGCAAAATATCGTCCTCTTTGAAATCGACATTGAAATTCGTCTGATTTTCAGAAGGTTTTTGCTTATAAAACTCATACTGCGCATTGCCTTGAGAATCCAAAAAAGCTAATGCAATAGATGTTTTTTTGCCTTCATCGTTAATGATTTTTTGGACTCTGACACCGTTTTGAGAGAGAAAATCCGCAATGACTTTTCCTATTAAATCATCACAAAAATCCGACAAAAAAACGGGACTAAGACCTAAACGTCCTAATGTTACGGCAGAGTTCAAAACAGAGCCGCCCGGATTGCCGGTTTTGGGCACGGAATCTTTAAAAATTATATCAAAAACCGTCTCGCCCGTCGAATAAATTGTTCTAATCATATTCTAAAAATTTTTTTTTTGAAAAATAATAATTTTTTTTGTGTTATTTACAATAAAAAATGTAAATTTGTGAAATATTTATTTAACTTTTAAGATAATGGCAAAAATACTCATTATAGATGATGAAAGGTCAATCAGAAATACATTAAAAGATATTTTAACGTATGAAGACCATAATGTAGATTTAGCGCAGGACGGTTTTGAAGGCTTGGAGAAAATGGCAGCCGGAAAATACGATATTGTTCTCTGCGATATTAAAATGCCCAAAATGGACGGTTTGGAAGTGTTGGAAAAAATAATGACAAACTACTCCGATACTCCCGTAGTAATGATTTCAGGACACGGCACTGTAGATACCGCCGTAGAGGCTATTAAAAAAGGAGCATACGATTTTATTGAAAAACCGCTTGACCTAAACAGACTTTTAGTTATAATAAAGAATGCCACAGAAAAAAAAGAACTCATCGCCGAGACTAAAGTTTTGAAACAGCGTATCAACCGCAAATACGAAATGGTCGGCGAATCTGAGGCAATCCGTCATGTCAAAGAAATGATTGAAAGGGTTGCTCCTACTGATGCAAGAGTTTTGATTCAGGGAGAAAACGGTACGGGAAAAGAAATAGTCTCACGCTGGTTGCACGAAAAAAGTAACCGTGCAGGGGGACCTTTTATCGAAGTAAACTGTGCTGCAATTCCTTCGGAACTTATTGAAAGTGAATTGTTCGGACACGAAAAAGGAGCTTTCACCTCAGCCATGAAACAACAAAAAGGTAAATTTGAGGCGGCTAACGGTGGAACAATATTTTTGGACGAAATAGGCGATATGAGTCTTGCCGCACAAGCAAAAGTTTTAAGAGTTTTGCAAGAAAACAAAATCTCAAGAGTCGGTTCTGACAAAGAAATCAAAATTGACGTGCGTGTTATAGCCGCAACAAACAAAAACCTCAAAGACGAAATCATCGCGAACCGTTTCCGTGAAGACCTTTATCACAGATTAAGCGTTATAATCATACACGTTCCGAGTCTGAACGAAAGATTGGAAGACATTCCGCTACTTGTAGATTATTTCAACGAGCAAATTTCGGGCGAATATTATACCTCGCCAAAAACTTTCACGAAAGATGCGATAGAAGAACTTCAGAAAATAAATTGGACGGGAAACATCCGTGAGTTCAGAAACGTTTTGGAACGTTTGATAATACTATGCGGCAACGAAATTACGGGCAAGGATGTCCGCGATTATGCCTCCCCGATAAAATAAAAGTTTTTGATTAATGTTAGAAAAATTATCCGAAATTTCCGATTTAAATAATTTGGAGTTCGTAGCGGCTCAAATTACGGAAGGTTTTATAACAGGACTTCATAAAAGTCCGTTTCACGGTTTTTCGTCAGAATTCAACGAACACAGCCTTTACAACAAAGGCGACAGCACTCGTCATATCGACTGGAAACTTTACGCAAGAACCGAAAAACTTTTCGTAAAGCATTATGAGGACGAATCGAATTTAAGGTGTCATATTTTGATTGACACCTCTTCGAGTATGAAATATCCTCAAAATGCTAAATTCAACAAGATGGAATTTTCCGCAATCTGTGCCGCTGCGATTATTAATTTGTTGAGGAAACAAAGGGATGCCGTTTCTCTGACACTATTCGACAAAAATATAGATTTTTCATCTCAGGCTAAAATTTCGACCGTTCACGCCAAAATGTTGTTTTCAAAACTTCAAGAGGCTATAAAATCACGGGAAATAACGCCTGAGCCTGAAACTGGAAGTATTGCAGAATGTCTTCACAGAATAGCCGAAAACATTCACCGCCGCAGTATGGTTTTGATTTTCAGCGATATGTTAGACACCTCTGACAAAGAGGATTTATTTTCAGGGCTTCAACATTTAAGACATGCGAAACACGACGTAATATTGTTTCACGTTATGGACTCGCCTACCGAGGCGAATTTCAACTTTGAAAACCGTCCGCATAAATTTATTGACATGGAAACGGGAGCACAAATTGCGCTCAATCCGTTAGATTATAAAGAAATATACAGAAATTTATCAGGAGATTTTCGCACCGAACTAAAAAACCGCTGCTCGATGTACAATATAGATTACGTTGAAGCCGACATTTCAAAGACATTTAAAGAAATCCTAATTCCATACCTCATAAAACGTGCTGTCCTACATTAACCGTACTTCAAATTGCAGACTACATTTTATCCAAAATGTCTAATTTTCCTAAAGAAGTGAACTTGATTACAACGGTAAGCGGATTTTCGAGGCAATCATCTAACCCTACATCTGTTAAAAAACGTTAACACTGCAAAAATAATCGCCAAAAAATTTGGTGGTTATTTTTTTTGCTAATACTTTTGCACTGTGCTATTAAGGTAGTACAGTATAACAGTACAACAAAAATTTACGCATTATGATACAGGTCAATAAGATAGCGTACCAATATCCAAAGAAATGGACGAGCACGTCTGCCAAGGACAACAGCGTGTTTTGGAATTTCAGCCTGACGCTCGAAGAGAACAAAATCTACGGCCTCCTCGGCAAAAACGGCGTGGGAAAATCGACGTTGCTCTACCTTTTGGCGGGTCTCAATAGACCGAACAGGGGCAAGGTGCTTATCGACTACGACGTTGTTACCGACCACAACCCATTGACAATGAGCAAGATTTTCATTGTTACCGAGGAGTTTGAACTGCCCAATATGTCGCTCCAAAAGTACGTGAAACTCTACC